>JBAUFP010000416.1:0-3333 GCA_049679205.1 bacterium
TTCCCAACCATCACCCAGATCACACTCGTATGTATAAAAAATCACCAGGTGGTTCTCATAGAAAATACCAAAGCCCTGAGGCGGTTTGCCATCGTGTTCATGGATCTTGGGTAGGCCATCTGGAAAATCATAAACACCATGATATATCGGATGGTCAAATGGCAGTTCAATCAGGGGCGAATCCGGGAAGAGCTTTACGATCTCGCGCCGGAACGATGAATCCATGCCGTAATTGTCATCCGCATGTAGAAAACCGCCCGCCGCAAAATAGCTACGCAGGATCTTCACCTCATCATCGGTGAAATGCACATTGCCGTGCCCGGTCATGTAAAGGTATGGATGTTCAAACAACTCCGGGTCGCTGATCTCCACAACCGCTTCGCGGGGCGCAGCCCGGATGCTCGTCCGTTCATCTATCGCGGCGAGCAGATTGGTCAGCGAAGAGGGATCAGCATACCAATCTCCACCACCGCCGTACTGAAGCCGGGCAATAGTAAAATCATACTGCCCGATAATCAATAACAAAAAAACCAGCATATTCATGCACATAATTATAGGCTATAAGCATTTCGTGTCAAGAACACCCCTTTCTGGAGACAGGCATGCACTTTTGCACTTTTGCTGCAAAAAATCACGTGTTTCAATAGATTTTCCTCGCACCAACTATTATGTCTCACAAATATCGAGCATATCTCGATATCCGCCGTATGATGGAGAAGGGCCCTTTCTGACTTAAGACAAGCGAGTGCAAAAGTGTAAAAGTGCATGCCTGCCCCAATTGTGGGTTGACAAAACGTTCTGTGTTGTGTTATACTACTTCTACGAGGAGGAACAATGCATGGTTTTACCCATATAGAAATACCGACCACAGACACACAGAAGTCCAAGGAATTCTACGGTAAGATATTCGGATGGAAAATGAATGAAAACATGCCGGGTTATGTAATGTTTTCAACCGGCGACGACCAGGGCGGCGGGTTCACCCAGGATACCAAACCAGCACCGGATGGCGTAGTACTCTATATTGAAGTCGAAGACATCGTGAAAAAACTCGGTGAGATCGAAGCGGCCGGCGGTAAGAAGACCAAAGACAAGACCGGAATCTCACCGGAATTCGGCTTCTACGGTCTTTTCACTGATCCATGCGGCAATATCATGGGTCTGTGGAGCAAGCAGTAAGCAAACCAGCGGCGTTAATTTTAATTTGACGCCGCAAAATCACAATAGGAGGTAAGCATGAAACATCTAATAAATGTCTGCATCATAGTCACGGCGGTCATAGTCTTTTTGCCGCTAACATCTGCTCATGCAGAAGTAATCGACCTGACAACCGGGCACTCATACATCCAGGGTCAAGAAACAGTCACCATCCCAGAGCACAAAGGTGTGCGCCAGCATGCTGTTTTGTGGGATACAACCCATGGTGTCTATCTCAACTACCAGCCCTTTGGACGTTACAACATCCTTGTCGCAAACCTCGCCGATAGTGGTTTCACCATGTCAACTTGCGGTACCGGACTTCATACGGTTGACCTCAGTCAGTATGATGTAATTGTTATTACAGTAGGTAGTAGCTGGAATAGCTCGTACACTCAGGAGGAAATTGACTCACTCGTGAGCTACTACAATCAATACAATCAACGCGTGCTGCTCACCGGCGACATGAATTTCTGCGAGGATATATACATAGCTAATTCGGACAATGTAGCATTTTCAGACAACAGATTCGACTGGCTTGCTGAAAGCGGCGGTATTCTAATCATGGGTGACAACCCGGGTTGTAATAATTCCAATATCAATCCAGTGGCTAATGCATTCAATATGACGGCAGGTGTGGGTGGTCTTAGTCCTTCAGATCTCTACTTTACTAACTTCGCAGCACACCCTGTTTTCAATGGAATAACCGAGATCTACTATCGGGCAGCCGGAGAAGTAGCGGCCACAACACCAGCCGCAGCGATTGCCTGGACTGCCACAAACCAACCGACCATTGCCGCGCTTGACGAATTCGTCGGCATCAAAGAAGGTCAGGTGGGCATCGTGGGCACTTCTAGTTTTTCGATAAGCCCGAATCCTTTCAGGCACAGTGCTGAAATTCAGCACATAGCCGAACCCGGAATGATCCGTATCTATGATGTAAGTGGCAGTCTTATCACTACACAGAAGAGCAGCAGGATTGGCGAAGATCTCCAAGAAGGCGTTTATTTCGTCCGCGTTGACGGCTATATGACGGAGAAGATAATAAAGCTGAAATAATCGGACATCCAAAGACTGTAGTGATATGAAAGACACAAGAAATCTGATTGCCTACTGCGGGCTTTACTGTGGCAGTTGCTTCATTTATCAAGGCAGGATTGCTGATCTGGCGCGGGATCTGCGCAAGGAACTACGCACTACTAAATTCCACCGTTTCGCTAACATGATTTCCAAGTACTTCAAGCCGTATGCTAATTACGACCAGACCTATGAGCTACTCGGCATGATGGTCAAACTGAGGTGTAATCGCACCTGCCATAGTGGTGGCGGTCCGCCTTCGTGTAAGATCAGGAATTGCTGCATAAAGAAAGAATATGCGGGTTGTTGGGAATGCGACGAATTCGAAAAATGCAAGAAACTCGAATTCCTGGGAGCAGCTCATAATGATGCCCATCTTAAGAACGTAAGAAAAATCAGAAAACAGGGAATACCAAAATTCCTAAAAGGAAAGAAATACTGGTAAGAAAAAGACCGGCTCTCGCAGCACATATCTGCAAGCGTTGACAATCACGCATAACTAGTTATAATATGAATGTAAGGCTTACTTGTCTGTAGTATTGCCCGTGTTGAGAAAAGTCTAATTATAGATTTACTGGCATAAAATATAAATAAAGAAAGGAGAAATGATGGCAGCAAAACTCCGTCTCAAACTAGAACGCTGTAAGTTGCCGACCGAAGACGGTGTTAAGCTATTGGAAAAATGCGGTTTTGCACCAGACAAAGCAAGAGAGATTATGCAATCTCTCCCGAAGACGATCACTTTTAAGTCAGCTTCACAGAGGTTCGGAGCTTATAAGCTGCTGCAGATCGGCTTTGATGTGAAATTGACGTAGAGGAAAAAGGGGACAGGCAACTTTTTGAGCAAAACCGGTTTCGCAGTCTATGTGGTTAGTGTTGACCCGGTTGCCACACATGTTTTTTAAAGAACCTAGTATAAAAAGTAGCCTGTCCCCTTTTTTATCTTGAAAGCGGGACTACTATAATTAACCACATGACTTCAATAATTTCGGTCTTAGCGGTATTAATTATTTCATGTAGCTTTTCGTCCAGGTCCATTGAAAAAAGATCAAGAGCAGA
>JBAUFP010000417.1:0-2147 GCA_049679205.1 bacterium
GCCCCTATCTTCCCAAAAAGGGCCGGTTGATGCCGGCCCCTTTCTTTCGTTCAAAAAAAAGGAGAGGTAGTAAAACCTCTCCTTTTAGTATAATAAGAACTTACTAGTTACGGCAGCACAATCATAGTAACATTGGCCGAGAATGTCTGTCCAGCAGAAACACTGAATGGACTCAAAGTAGGATTTGGCCACTGCGTTGTGCCATAGACACCGAACAAATCATTAGCATTCCATGTTCCGCTGTTATCGACATCTTTCCACGCATCAAGATAATAGTTGCCCGGAGTCACATCAGTTATCGTGTAACTGGCCGAACTGCCACTACCACTGGCGGCAACAAATTTCAGAACTCGGTCATTAAGCCAGTCATCATAGCTGGTATAGATGGCGACTCTTGTGTTGTTTAAATCGCCACTAACACCGGCCTGTAATGATATAGTACCTGATATGGTCGCGTTGGTTGGTGCCGGTGTTGTTTCCTCAGTACCACATGTTACTACTGACACCACTAGGATAAGCGCAAACAATAAAAACCACAACTTCTTCATGAAGCCTCCTTTTGATTATCCACAAACCTCGGAATGTCAAAATTTACACGAAATATACAAAAAGTCAAGACCCCTGTATCATAGTATTGCTTTGTCGACGCACTCATTATTTGCGCGGCCAGATCAATTGGCCGTGCGTATTCAGATAATACCACTCCTTACCCTCGCGCACGTGCATTAGACCTTCCAGTGCATCTTCTGCCATATTGTATTTAGGCTCAATCACGAACTTGCCCAGTTTGTTGATATAACCCCATTTCCCCTCAAGCTGAACACGTGCCAAACCATGGACAAAAGGACCAGACCCTTGATATCTCTCCTTGATTACCTTATTCCCTCTCTTGTCAATATAACCCCATCTGTCGCCGGTTCTTATCTGGGCCAGACCATCGGAAAAGGGCAATGCCTCATCACATTTTACTGAAAATACGACCGTGCCGCTTTTATCAATGTATTTCCATTCTACTGCTCTCTTCACATTCACCAAGCCTTCAGAAAAATGACCGACAAAATCGAATTCAGGCGCAATAACCATCTCCCCCGATTTATCCATGAAACCAAACTTACCTACTGGCCACTCGATTTCCTCCCCGTCATACGAAACATAGATCGAATCATACTCATCGTAATACTCGGCTATCTCCTGTTCGATAAGCTCATCAGCAGTGTACGCCTCACCGATCCAGATACCTGCCATGCCCTCTGAAAAAATGCCTCCGAAAGTATACTGCGGTCGGATTACCACTTCACCTTTCTTATTCATGTAGCCACACCTGCCATCTTCCCATATGCGCGCCATTCCTTCGGCAAAATCATCAGCCAGATCAAAATCACCGGTGAGTACCGATTTCCCGGTTTTATCGATGTACTGGTACTCACCACCAACCCAACCGGACTTACCTGGCTCACCACCCACCCATACTAATGCTAGTCCTTCTTTGAATGGGTGCACGAAATCAAACTGCGGCTCGATCGCTAGTTTTCCCTTTCGGTCTATGAAACCCCATTTGTCCTTCAATACTACACCGGCTAAATCTTCAGCAAAGAAATCGGCTTTTTCAAATCGGAACGCTATTACCAGTTTACCTGAAGCATCAATGTACCCCCATTTGCCGTCCTGTGACACCGGGATGCGACCAACCGCCTCCGCATACGCGGATCTGACACCCGATATGAGCGCAAAGAAGAGAAAACATTGAAGCGCGAATATCTTTAATAATCGCATTAGCTAAGCCCCTTTCAATTCATGGTTTAGAAAAGAATGTGTCTGAACACAGATGAATCTCACATTATTCTATGGGTAGGCTGTAAAAAGTCAAGAGCGTGTTTCTCTCTCAACATTTGGTATCCGCAGTCATGATAAAGGACTTCGTTATTCCGTGATTAGAAGATGGTTGACACGCAGGGTGCAAATAAATACAATTATAGGAGGTAAATTCCAGATTTGAACTGGCTGATGCCCGTTACCCGAGAGGAAGGAGGTGAGCCACAGACAATTGTCTGGAGGAATATCGTAAGATTATAATCGTCGATGAAAAAGGGCATCTTTTCTGAGCATTAGTAAACAAGAGGAGGCTTTAATGAAAGACAAAAAGTTGA
>JBAUFP010000418.1:0-13025 GCA_049679205.1 bacterium
GAAACATCATTCTCAGTCGACTGTAACACTGAGTATGAAGAATCTGATGGGGATAAATTGGGATCGACAGTATTTCCATCGATATGGTTTACATCAGTGTATAGCCGATCTGAGCACGGTGGTCAAAACCAATCTCATAGTAATGGATGCCACACGAATTCTGCTAACCAATGGTCCGAGTGGTCCTGGTCAGACCCGGGATGAGAAAACGGTTATTGCCGGGACTGATACAGTCGCGATGGATGCTTACGCCACCACTATGCTGGATAGAGATCCGCAGGATATTGACCACATTCGTTTCGCATATGAACTTGGTGTAGGCGAGATGCATTTGGATAGATTGAACATCAAGGAGATTCTGGTAAGTTGATTTTATTTGGCTAAAAAGGAGGTCGGTGATGTTGCCGGAAAAGCAGAATAAAGCTTTTTCTGATTTTTATGATTCAGTGCAGGATAACAAAATTCTTGACCACAAAACAACATTACTGATCCAGGTGGCTGCGGCTATTGCTGTCGGATGCGGGTCTTGAATAAAACACTACCTTGGCGTGGCTAAGGAAAAGGGGATTACAGATAGTGAGATTGGCGTGGCTCTATCGGTCGTAATGGCGGTTTCTGCGTGTAGACCGCGTAGCAATGTGAAGGAAGTGTTGAACGGTAAGTGATCTCTTAGTATGAGTACCAATATCCGTGTTTTCGTGACTGGTGGGACATTTGATAAAGAATACAATGAGCTGACCGGTGAGCTGTTTTTTAAAGAAACGCATTTGCCGCACATGTTGACGCTTGGCCGGTGCCGGGTTGTGGTGGATGTGAGAACCTTGATGATGGTCGATAGCCGGGAAATAACCGATGAAGATCGGGATGCCATTGCACGCAACTGTGTTAAGGCAAGAGAAGAACGGATTCTGATCACGCACGGTACTGATACAATGGTAGATTCAGCAGCCGTGATAGCCGACCGCGTCAAAGATAAGACCATTGTGCTAACCGGAGCCATGGTTCCGTATACGTTTGGCAGCTCGGACGGGTTGTTCAATCTTGGTAGCGCGCTTGCGTTTGTGCAGACCTTACCCCATGGCATTTATATTGTGATGAACGGCCGGTCTTTCAATTGGAACAATGTTCGTAAGAACAAAAAGACTGGAGAATTCGAGGAAATTGCACTGTCTTGATGTGTCATAGAATTTTGGAGAGAAAGCGATGTTGAGGAAAAATATGTTGATGATAGTCGTCATTGTTATGGCGACATCATGCGGTGTAGAGAAAAAGCAAGGTATCAATGCACTGGTATTAGTACCGAGCAACACAGGTGCGAACTACTATCTGATGGGCGATGTAATTGAGGAATATGGCTGGAGTGTTACACATACCGGCGTGTTTGATACGATCATGCCTTGCCCGTGGTTTGCATCGCATGGACCAGTGTATCCAATCATCTCTGATGTGCGATTAGAAGAAATCACCGATATCTCAGACTATGATTGTCTGATCATACCGCCGTCAGCAGGTAATGCTGCACCCATCCCCAATTCTAACAGCGACCTTATTCAAAGCAAAGATGCATTGATGCTTATCAAGCGGGCAGTGTATTACGGTCTGCCCGTGTATAGCACTTGTGCCGGGGTTCGGGTGTTAGCTGCTGCTGATGTAGTGCGCGGTAAATTCATTGTTGGTTCACCACGGTTCCGGGCAGAATACACTGCCGCGGGAGCTAACTATGTAGGCCGTCCCCGAAACGATAATCCGCCGACCATCGACGAGAATATTATCACCAGCGCGCGCGGACAGTATTACAATTATGCAAATGTGATGGCGATTGCTACAGTGATAGAGAATAATCAAACCCGGGGCGGCAAGGACGTTTCCAGTACGGACTACGTTATTGTGAATGATCTGAATCATGTAGAGGAAGATTTTGTTTGGGCCAAGACATACGGTGGATCAGGTGCTGATGGTGGTCGTGCCTTTTGCCAGGATCCAGATGGGGGTTATCTGATCGTCGGTTATACATTTGCGCCTGGTGCTGATGATGCGGATATGCTCGCGATTAAGGCGAACGCGGATGGCAATCTGACCTGGTCAAGGCGCTTTGGGGGTACTGGTACAGAATATGGCAACGCGTGCCTGATTATTGAAGACGGGTATTTGATTCTTGGATATACAACATCTTTTGGTGAGGGTTCTAAGGATGTCTATCTGGTGAGACTGGACAAGGATGGAAAAGAAGTATGGTCCAGAACCTATGGCGGGGTAAGTTGGGATGTTGGTACGGCTCTATGTAAAGCTAGTGAGAATCACTACTTTGTCTGCGGTTTCACCCACTCGTTTGGCTGGGGCGAGGAAGATATTTATTTGTTAAAGATTGACCATGATGGTAATGAAGTATGGTCCAAGACCTATGGTGGTTTCCGGCTTGACATGGCGAATTCAATTCATGCAACAGCAGATGGTGGTTGCGTGATCGGAGCGAGCTCTGGGAGTTACAGCGCCAACACCGATTTTCTTTTAACAAAAATAGACGCCAATGGCCAACAACAGTGGGTGCAATCGTATAGTGGTAAGGGTGCGCAAGGGCATGGTTTTGACTGGTGTAAGCATTCTTCGCCCACAAGCGACGGCGGATGTGTGATCACCGGCTATTCTGATTGCAATGACATGATGGATGCCGTGGTTATCAAGACCGATGCGGTGGGCAATGAGCAGTGGCTCGCGTCATTTGGGAATAAGCCGTTCTATGATTACGGTAGCGCCGTGTGGCAAACCGATGATGGCGGCTACGTCATATCCGGCATCACCAAATCCATGAAGGAACCGACTGATGATAACAGGCGGACGTATAATAACCATGTCTATTTGGTAAGACTCGATTCGGGAGGAAACGTGCTTTGGGAAAAATCCATTGGCGGATCGGGTAGCGATTGGGCGAATGCAGTACTTATTTCCCGAAACGGGGAATTCCTGGTTCTTGGTCATACCACTAGTGGAGTTACAGGGTCCCTCGATGTGTGTTTGTTGAATATTGAGGGTTTGGAGTATCAAGGAGAAAATTCGCTACGATGAAAAGAAGGTGGCAGAATTGCTGGGATGCGGATTCTGGGATATTCAGAATTCTGAGCAGAAGCGAGAACCTGGAGCTGGCCCGGGAGAGAATCGCAGAACACCTGGAGGATCTGGATTGGATATACCGGCGCGATGTTGATAGGACGGTCGAATCATGGAAGTATATTCTCATTAAGGAATCGGTGCGCTGCATGAAGAATATTATCTCTTTTAGAAACGAACGTCTTGCTGGAACGTCAGCGTTAAAGAATCTGTGGACTGCGGCGACGACTGGTGATGCCGAGGTCACGGATGATTTCATCGAGGAATTCGTGCATTTATTTAAGGCGATAAACGGGCACGCCGAAGTCTATCCGCCTCGATTCATGCACGATATCAAATCTCCCGATTTCGACAAGTATAGAGGCAGAGCGGCCGCCCACAAGCGCTCGGCTTTTCTAGAGCGTATCGGAGAGAGGATGACCGAATATCTAGACAAATATCCCAGCGGCTTGGATCCACAGGTAGTGGAGAAACGCGCCCAGAATAGAAGACGGATTCTTAAGATCCTGCGTGCCGATAACAAGGAATGGAACAGCTGGGAATGGCAATTTAAGAACGTTTTCAAGGATAGAAGGGGGCTGGAGGTAATAAAGAAAGCAATACAGTTGACCCCTAATGAAGAGCGTGGGATCGGGCTTGCCATCGAAAACAGAATCCCGTTTGGTGTCACGCCGCATTATCTACACCTCATGGACTATAGCCCTAGTGAAAGTGATTTTGCCGTGAGGAGACAGGTATTCCCGCCACCCGATTATATCAAGGCAATGATGGTGCACAGGCGGGATAGAAGAATCGTATTTGATTTCATGCGTGAACGTGATACGTCTCCGCTAAGGCTGGTCACGAGGCGTTACCCCCGGGTAGCTATAGTAAAACCATATGAGTCTTGTCCGCAGATCTGTGTTTACTGCCAACGGAATTGGGAAATCACCTCGCCGTTTTTTCCGGGTGCCCAGGCGTCAGAAGAAGATCTAAACCGCGCGATCGACTGGTTTGCTGAACACAAGAGTATCATGGATGTGCTGATCACTGGTGGCGACCCGCTTGCTATGACAAATGAGCAGATTGATTATATTCTAAAACGATTTTCTCAAATACCACATGTCCACAACATACGCATCGCTAGCCGTATGCCGATAACAGTACCACAGAGGATAACTGATGACTTATGCAACATTTTCGCGAAATATTATGAGGTCGGGAAGCAGACGTTATGTCTGGTAACACATTTCTCCCATCCCTACGAGGTGACTTTCGAAACTGCCCGGGCGATCAAGCGCATCAAGATGCATGGATTACAGGTATATAACCAAGAGGTGTTCGGTTTTGCCAACAGCCGGCGGTTTGAGACCGCCGCGTTACGAATCGCCATGAAACAGATTGGAGTCGACCCGTACTACACTTTTAATATGAAGGGTAAGTCGGAAATCGAAGATTACGCAGCACCGGTAGCACGCATCCTGCAAGAGCAAAAAGAAGAGGCCAGGCTCTTGCCCGGTGTTTTCAGAACCGATGAACCAGTGTTCAATGTGCCGTTTCTAGGCAAGAACTACATAAAGGCCTGGCAGGAGCATGAACTCATCTCGATTTCACCTGATGGCCGAAGGATCTATTCATTCCATCCGTGGGAGAAAAACATTGCGAAGGTGAAGCCGTATATTTATACTGATATTACGATCAAGGGTTATCTTGAAAAATTGGAAGCGCGGGGAGAAGACCCAGAAGACTACAAGAGTATATGGTATTACTATTGATAACGCCTGAGCAGGAGAATACAAGAAGGCGTGAAAAGCGTGCAGGCGTCGGTCTGCGTGGAGTTTGATGGTTAAACTGACAGCTCTTCTTAAAGGTGATAAGCGTACTATTGCGCAAACCATAAGTATTGTCGAGAACGGTGGCGATAATAGGATGCTAAAGCAGATTTTCAAGCATACGGGTGCTGCATATCACGTCGGCATAACGGGTCCGCCTGGTGCTGGTAAATCAACGCTGGTGAATGCCATTGCGAAGAAATTACTTGCGAAAAAGAAGAAAATTGGCATAATCGCCGTGGATCCAACTTCGCCATTTTCAGGCGGCGCGTTGCTCGGCGACCGCATACGCATGACCGACCTGGCCCTAAACAAGGATGTGTTCATTAGAAGTATGGCGTCACGTGGTAGCTTGGGTGGTCTTGCGCAAACAACCCAAGATGTTGCGCTCGTGCTCGATGCCGCGGGTATGGATTTCATTTTGATCGAGACGATTGGAGTGGGACAGGTTGAGCTGGATATTGCCCAGGTGTGCGATACGACCGTGGTTGTATTAGTACCTGAATCTGGTGACAGCATTCAGGCAATGAAGGCTGGTCTGCTAGAAATCGCCGACATCATGGTTGTAAATAAGGGTGACCGCGAAGGCTGCGAGAGACTCATCACCGAGCTGAAATTCGCTTTTGAAATGAGGGGGCAAAAAACGGGTTGGGACTATCCTATTCTGGAGACAATCGCGACCGAAGATGGGGGAACTACCGAATTAGTGTCCGCAGTGGAAGCGCATTCCGCATATCTGACCAAGACGGGTAAATTGATAGATGATCGGAAGGCAAAAATGCTGTTGCGTGTTCATGAATTGATCGAGCAAAAAATAAGAATGCACCTCAGGGAAAAAGTAATCCGTGACGAAGAGCTTTTGACGCTGGTGGACAGAATATGCAAACGCCAGACCGATCCTTATCGTGTTGCGGAGAGAATAACGCGGCAGATCGTCAAGAGCGAACGGTAGGAGGGTCAATGAAGAAAGAAGAATGGACAAAAAAGCAAAGAAAATGTGAGGAAAGGGATTTTAAGTTCACTACAGTTTCGGGTTTACCAACGAAGGTGGTTTATACGCCGGATGATATTACCGATGTGGATTATGCACGGGATATCGGATATCCAGGGGAGTATCCATATGTGCGTGGTGTGTATACTAACATGTATCGTGGGCGTTTGTGGACGATGAGACAGTTTTCCGGTTTTGGAACACCCAGCGATACAAACAAGCGCTACAAATATTTGTTGAAACACGGCCAGACCGGGCTTTCTGTAGCATTCGATTTTCCGACCCTGTACGGACGTGATTCGGACGATCCATTCTCGCGTGGCGAGGTTGGTAAGTGCGGTGTGGCTATTGATAGTTTGCGGGATATGGAAATTCTGTTTAACGGTATACCACTCGACAAAATATCTACTTCGATGACCATCAACCCGCCCGCGGCGATGCTGCTGGCAATGTACATTGCCGTCGGTGAGAAACAAGGGGTTCCGACAAGAATCCTGACCGGGACAATCCAGAATGACATGCTGAAAGAGTACCAGGCTCAGAAGACGTGGATCTATCCTCCCGAGCCCTCGATGAGGATCATAACCGATATTCTCGCCTACTGCTCAGAGCATGTGCCGAAATGGAATACGATATCTATTTCAGGATACCACATAAGGGAGGCCGGTTCGACCGCTGTTCAGGAACTGGCTTTCACATTGAAAAACGGGTTTACGTATGTTGAACACGGCATTAATGCCGGGTTATCAGTTGATAAATTTGCGCCGCGTCTATCTTTTTTCTTCAATGCCCATCTCGATTTCTTTGAGGAGATTGCGAAATACAGAGCCGCGCGCCGAATCTGGGCGCGGATGATGTGCGAGAAATACAATGCGCAGGACCCACGTTCTCATCTTATGCGTTTTCATACTCAGACTGCGGGATGTACCCTGACCGCTCAGCAGCCCGAGAACAATATCATGCGTACCGCTTATCAGGCACTCTCGGCGGTTCTCGGGGGTACTCAGTCATTGCATACTAATTCGATGGATGAGACGTATGCGCTGCCAACTGAGAAGGCTGTGAAAATAGCCCTGCGAACTCAACAGCTGCTTGCTTACGAGACCGGTGTGGCTAATACCATTGATCCACTAGCTGGTTCATACTATGTTGAGGAACTAACCAATGAATTGGAAAAGAACGCTCTTGCATACTTCGAGAAGATCGATAAGTTGGGGGGGGTAATAACAGCAATTGACAAGGGTTTCTTCCAGAAGGAGATTTCGCGGAGTGCATATGAGTATCAAAAATCACTTGAAAAGAAAGAGAAGTTCCATATCGGTGTCAACATCTTTGAGGAAGAAGAAAAGCCCGATATCGAGTTTCTAAAGATATCGCCGAAAGTTGAGAAATTTCAGGTGAAACAGCTCAGAAAACTCAAGAAGGAGCGTAACAACCGGAAGGTCAAACAAGGATTGAGGGCGTTGTATGGAGCAGCATGCAACGGTGATAACCTGATGCCGCGTATTCTCGATTGCGTGCGTGCATACGCGACCTTGGGTGAGATGTGTAATACATTAAAGGAAGAGTTTGGTGTGTACCATGAACCGATCATTTTTTAGAAAATTTCGAAATTCGAAATTCGAAATTCGAATTTGCAGTTAGTGGGAGGTTTTATGCATGGCAAGATTCGTGTCTTAGTTGGTAAACCGGGCCTTGATGGGCATGACCGTGGGGCAAAAGTGGTAGCTGCTGCTTTGCGTGATGCCGGAATGGAAGTCGTATACACAGGGTTGCATCAGACGTGCGAGAGTATTGTGGAGGCAGCGATACAAGAGGATGTGGATGTAGTGGGTCTTTCGATCCTGTCCGGAGCACATATGACAATATTCTCTAAGGTGCTAAAGATGCTCAAGGTTCAAAAGGCAACAGACATTATTGTGATCGGTGGGGGCATTATCCCGGTTGATGACATCAAGAGACTCGAACGTATGGGTGTTGATAAACTCTTTGGTCCGGGAACTCCAACGACCGAAATCGTAGATTGGATAAAGATGAATACTGGTAAGCCCAAGAGACGTCCGGCAAAGAAGATAAGACCTAAGAAGACCAAGAAAAAAATCAGGAAATAGGATGATCTAAGCCTAAGAGACTCAATGAAACTTGGCGAGTTTGGTTTATATTCAATATCAGATGGAGATTTCTGGCTCGATGGTGGGTCGATGTATGGAGTTGTGCCCAAGGTTCTTTGGAATAAGCTTACCCCGGCCGATGGGGAAAACAGGATCAGACTATCGCTCAACTGCCTCCTCATTAGGACTCCAACCAAGATGGTGCTGGTGGATACCGGCCTCGGTGAGAAATTCACCAAAAGGTTGAAGGAAATATACAAGACCGAAAACAGTTGCAGTCTACACACCTCATTGGCGGCTCTGCGAATAGACCCTTCAGACATTGATTATGTAATCAACACACATCTTCATTTCGACCACTGCGGCGGCAACACAAAAAAGAAAAATGGTAAATACGTACCGGCTTTTTCTAATGCGAAATATATCATCCAGAACGATGAGTGGCGCAATGCTAGTCAGCCGAATGAGAAGACGAAGTCAAGCTACCGTCAGAGTGATTTCTTACCACTCGAAGAGGCGGGGCAGCTTCAATTAATCGAGGGCGATTATGATCTTATCCCGGGTGTCAAAACCGTTGTCACACGTGGTCATACACTTGGCCATCAATCAGTGCTGATTACCAGTGAGGGGAATCATGCTTTCTACCTGGGAGATCTTATTCCCATGACCTCCCATTTAAGGATACCCTATGTAACCAGTTTTGACCTATACCCGGTTGAGCTTATCGATACTAAGAAGGATATCATCAATCGCGCCGTAAAGGAGAAATGGCTGCTCATCTTTGAACATGACCCAGATATAGTGTTTGCCTACATAACAAAATATGCTGGGGTAGTAAAATTAGTGCCAGTTGAAGATGGAAATACCAAAACACAAAAGCCAAAGAACAAACAAATCTCAAAAAACCAATATTCAAAATCCAAACCCTATGACTTAGAAAAGGAGTCTCCAGAAGCATGAGGTGGAGTTTGATCGAAGAAGTTACTCAGCTCCTTAGAATATTTGGTTCTATAGTAGAAAAATTGAAACAACTCGAATTATGTTTGATATTTATGCATTGTTTGGGATTTGAGTTTTGAGGTTTATTGATTTATTTGGAAGTTGATAATTGAGATTTGTGGTTTAGTCATATTGTAGGAGGTTGGATGAAAATTGAAGATAAGTTAAAGCATCTTGAAGAACTCGAAAAACAGGCTTTGCTCGGGGGCGGTGAGAAGAGGATAAAGGCGCAACACGATAAGGGTAAGCTGACTGCTAGGGAGCGGGTCGGTTTGCTTCTCGACGAAGGTACATTCCGGGAGACCGACAAATTCATGACGCATCGTTGTACTGATTTTGGATTGGAAAAGAACAAGGTCTTAGGTGATGGTGTGGTCACAGGTTACGGGATGATTAATGGCCGGAGGGTCTGTGTGTTTGCCGAGGACTTCACGGTTTTTGGCGGTTCACTTTCGTTGGCCTACGCAGAGAAGGTTGTAAAACTGCAGGACCTTTCGATGAAAATGGGTTGTCCAATTATCGGTCTCAAGGATTCGGGCGGGGCGAGGATTCAAGAGGGCGTAGATAGTCTTGCCGGCTACACGTACGTATTTCTCAGAAACGTGCTTGCCTCGGGTGTTGTGCCCCAGATTTCAGCCATTATGGGGCCATGTGCGGGAGGTGCCGTGTACTCACCGGCGATGACCGATTTTATAATAATGGCTTCTGGTTCTTATATGTTCTTGACCGGCCCTGATGTCGTAAAGGCGGCAACCCATGAAGACGTTACTTATGAGGAACTCGGTGGAGCAATGGTGCACAATGAGAAATCGGGCGTCGCTCATTTTGCAGTGGATTCAGAAATAGAGTGTATCGAGTTGATAAAGAATTTACTAGCATTCATGCCACAAAACAACCTCGAGGATACGCCTTTTGTTGAACCAACTGATGATGTAAATCGGATGGATAAAGAACTGGATTCGGTTATTCCGGAGAGCACTAACAAGCCGTATGATATGAATGATGTGATAAGGATGGTCGTCGATAATGGAGCTTTTCTGGAAGTCCACAAACATTTCGCACCTAATTTGATTGTTGGTTTCGCACGGTTCGATGGTCGGGCAGTCGGTATTGTGGCAAATCAACCAGCTGTTTTGGCCGGAGTCTTGGGTAGGAATTCAGGCATGAAGGGCGCGCGTTTCGTGCGTTTCTGCGATTGTTTCAATATTCCAATAGTAACGTTTGTTGATGTGCCGGGTTTTTTGCCGGGGACTGCTCAAGAGTGGGGCGGTGTGATAAAGAATGGTGCAAAACTTTTGTATGCATTTTGTGAAGCTACGGTTCCACGAGTCACGATCATAACGCGCAAGGCCTATGGCGGTGCGTATTGTGTTATGAGTTCCAAACACACCCGTGCCGATGTAAACTTTGCCTGGCCAAGTGCGGAGATTGCAGTCATGGGCCCTGATGGTGCGGTGAAGATTCTCTACAGACAGGAATTGAAAGAGGCCAAGGATCCCAAAGTCCTTGAGAAGAAGCTGGTTAATGAATATACTGAGAAGTTTGCCAATCCTTTTGTAACGGCGAGCAAGGGGTACATTGATGCGGTGATAAAGCCGTCGGAAACGCGGCCACGAATTATTGAAGCCCTCGAAATGATCGAGAACAAGAGGGATGCGAATCCTCCTAAGAAGCATGGGAATATACCACTATAATATATGCAGGAGCGCCCCGACTTCGTCGGCGCTCGCAGGAAACGCAGGATCACTGCGCTCGCCCCGCACTTCAAGAAGTACGGGATACTCAATTTTGTAACCATGTGCAAGATATGGACAAAATTGGCACAGGATTGTTGCACTCGCAGGAAGCGTCGATGCGAGACACAGGCGGTACTGCGAGGACAGTCGGTCCGATACTGCGAAATTCAACTGAGGTTGAATTGCTACTGCGAGTGCCGCAGGGATGATACTGCTTTTTGAGGGATTATGTTTAAAAAAATCTTAGTCGCGAATCGTGGGGAGATTGCCGTCCGTGTGCTGAGGGCTTGCCGCGAAATGAATATTGCTTCCGTGACGGTATACTCAGATGCAGATCGAAATGCGCTGCATACTCGCTATGCAGACGAGGTCTATTACCTGGGGGCAGCGCCCGCAACCGAAAGTTATCTGAAGATCGATAGCATCATTGAGATCGCAAAGAAGTCAAGAGCAGAGGCGGTGCATCCTGGCTATGGATTCCTCGCTGAGAATACTGAATTCGCGCGCGCATGTGAAAATTCGGGGATTGTCTTTATCGGCCCGACATCAAAGGCGATTGAGCTCCTTGGTGATAAGATAGCTTCAAAGAAGACGATGACCAAAGCCGGGATCCCAGTCATCCCGGGCAGTGCAGGTGCAGTCGATAAAGAAGAGGTGGCGACGAAGATCATCGAGGAAATCGGGTTTCCTGTTTTGATCAAGGCGGCTGGTGGTGGTGGTGGGAAAGGCATGCGTGTGGTCAGGGATAAGAAAGAACTGATGAGTTCAATGAAGCAGGCAATGAATGAGGCACGGTCAACATTTGGCAATCCCACAATCTTCATAGAAAAATTCCTCCAAGCGCCGAGACACATTGAATTTCAGATCCTTGCCGACAATCACGGCAATGTTGTGCATTTGTACGAACGAGAATGTTCGGTGCAGCGGCGTCATCAGAAATTGATTGAAGAAGCTCCGTCGGCGATAATGACACCCCAGTTACGGGAAAAGATGGGGGAGGCAGCGGTAAAGGCGGTAAAGGCATCAGACTATACGAATGCAGGTACAGTTGAGTTCATGGTGGACAAGAACCGCGACTTCTATTTTCTTGAAATGAATACGCGTTTACAGGTTGAACACCCGGTTACAGAACTGATCACTGGCATCGATATTGTAAAAGAACAGTTCATGATAGCCGCAGGCGAGGAGTTGAGCTTGAGACAGGATGAAATAAAGATGAATGGGGCAGCTATTGAATGCCGGATTTCTGCTGAGGACCCTGAGAATAACTTCGTACCTTCAACTGGTAAGATTATCGAGCTTATTGAACCGGGCGGCATCGGTGTACGTGTCGATAGCGGCATATATGAGGGATTCGATATTCCGATCTACTACGATCCGCTCATTGCGAAGTTGCTTGCTTGGGCACCAACGCGGCCGGATGCAATCAAGCGAATGACACGGGCACTTAGTGAGTACACGATTAGAGGAGTCGAGACTTCAATTCCGTTTCATTTGCTGGTCATGGGGCACCCGAAATTCCTTGAGGGCGACTATGATACGACATTCATCGATAAAGTTCTAGGCAAGATAAAATATGAGAAGAGCAACTATGAGGTTGCTGCCATTTCCGCAGTTCTCGCGAAGTTGTTTAAAAAAGAACGCGCAAGAGTTCTCACCCCGCAAGAGGGCAGGCGGGTCAGCCCGTGGAAATTGGCCGGGCGACAGGAAATGATGAGGAGGCGCTAAGGTGTCCTACATAGTTAATGTTGACAATCAGGAGTTCAGGGTGGATGTTCTCAAGGATCAAAAGGGCTACACTGCGTTTCTTAATGGTGATAAGATGCGCGTTGAGGTTGCCCGCGAGGAGGGTGATCAGCTGACACTCATAGTGAATAACACACCTTTTGTGATTATGCTGGAGTCAGAGGACCAGATACGTGTGAATAGCGAAACGTATTCGGTAACTGTAATGGATGAACAGATTCAGAAATTGATCAAGGCGAGTCCGGAGAAATTCCATAAGAAGGAATTGTCAGTGAAAGCGGTCATGCCTGGCTTGGTGATCGACGTCACGGTCAAAGAAGGCGATTCGGTCAAGGCCGGGGATGCTTTGTTGGTGGTGGAAGCAATGAAGATGCAAAACGAAGTAAAAACACCACAGGAAGGTGTTGTGAAAAAGATACTCGTTCAGAAAGGCAAGACGGTTAATAGCGGCGATAACCTCGTCATCATTGAATAAAATCCTATGCACGAAATTCGAAATAGCATAAGGACACGGTTAAGTTTGGGA
>JBAUFP010000419.1:0-2049 GCA_049679205.1 bacterium
CGGTATCATTCAAAGATCTCCGGGCCGCTGCTCGACCGGATCGACATTCATATTGAAGTGCCGGCCTTAAAATACGATGAGTTGAAATCAACCACATCCGGCGAATGTTCATTGGATATCCGTACACGGGTGAACAGGGCACGTGAGGTTCAGCTCGGACGCTACAAGGGTAAAAAGGGGATCTACTGCAACGCCCATCTGGGTTCAAAAGACATCCGCAAACACTGCGCGATCGATGACGAGGCGCAGTCCTTGCTCAAGACCGCGATCGAGCGCTTTGGTCTTTCGGCGCGCGCTTATGACAAAGTATTAAAGGTCGCCCGCACCATTGCCGACCTGGAGCGTATCGACGATATCAAAATCCAGCACGTGGCTGAGGCGATACAGTACCGGAGTTTGGATAAGAACGTCTGGCAGCGATTATAAATCGCTTCGATTGCAGTGATAACAGATTGATTACAGTGATATAAAACCTTTCAGGTCATTGTGGAAGAAAATTGCGGTCAAATCTAAACATTTGACAATATGCTTGGCGTCGAGCTGGCTGTAGGTATAGTTTTATTATGGCGTGTCCTTTGAGGATACAGTTTCCGGGTGCCCATTATCATATTACTTGCTGTGGTATTGAGCGCGGTAAGATAGAAACGATACTAAAGAAGTTTATGTCAAATGTTTAGATTTGACCCCGCTCCGACCCTCATTTTCTGTGACCTTATTAGTGTTTGTTTTCTTTTTATTTACAGCACCTGGAACCTTTTTTATAATTGCAAACGGGAAAAGAATCATATCGCGTAGACCACCAACTGTAGTTAGATTTCTTGAAATTCTTCTCACCTCTGACACAAGCTCATTTATAACAATTTTTTCTTCGACCTCTCCAATTTCCTTTACCAGTGACAATCGGTGAATAGAATATAAACCAACAAGGAAAGCAATGAAGAAGAAAAAATCCCACTGTTGGAAATTTAGCGTTTGAATAAATAACTCCCTTCCTGGGCTTATCCATTTTAGTATCAGAGACAATTCGCGTTCTGCGAAGAAATCGGCAAACACACCACCTAATAAAGGTGCAACACCCGCAGCCAAAGAGCTGATAAAACCACTTGCTGCCAAGTATGCAGTTGCTTCTCCTCTTGGTGCCAGTTTCAGCCCGATATTGCCTGTAGCCAATGTTACTCCAGCAGTCGAAATGCCCATCAGGACATGTATAGCCATCAATAATGGTATTGTAAGAAAATGCTTTCCAGGAAAGGTAGTGAATGTCCAAGCAAGGATGCATATCATAAAAAGGGGACCACTCACACGGAGTACTGATTTGTTGCTATAATGGTCGGAGAACCTACCCCAGATTTGTATGAAAATTACGTACATTGTTTGACTCATTACGGTCAAGGCGATAATAAGAGACATGCCTAGGTCTAACCTTCGAAGCATATACACGGTAAAAAATGGAGCAGCAAGATTTGCCGCGAAATACCAGGAGCCCAAAAATACACTGAGTTGCCTAAAATTTCCATCCTTAAATGGTTGTAGGATCAACTTAAAAATTGGTGTTTTCTCAGCCGCAGGTGACATTTTTGGCTCAGGTATTCTTGATATGAAGTGGAGACCAATCATACCCGCCAGGAGTCCGAGCACAAAAAGAATAGAGTAGCCCTGTAATTCATACTCAGGGAAAATGTTCTTCCATTTATCAAGATAAAAGGCAGCAGCAAGACTGAGTATAGTTGCCAATATCATCGTTAATTTCATTCTTCTAGAAAAAAATGAACCTAATTGATCTTGAGGCACAAGATCACGCATCCATGAGTTCCAGCTACAACTAGATACTGCACCAAATGCTGACAGGAGCAATAAGGTTAATATTAGAATTACAATTCCAACACCGGTATTGAAAAAAAATGGTATGAGTGCTATGATAAGCCACAATGCTCGACTCGAACCCGATGCATAAAGACTGATAATTTTTCTTGTTCGGTATTTTTCAATAAAATAGATTGCTGGAATTTGAACGAGTTGGGCAAGGGCTGGTATTGCAGCCAGTAGTCC
>JBAUFP010000420.1:0-3279 GCA_049679205.1 bacterium
CCCGATCAGTGAAGCATTGAGGAAAGAGCGGGCAAGAGCGTGAAACGGGTCGATTTCCTCTTCGATCTCGGCTAATGCTTGATTTATGACGTACTCGGTGGCAACGATGCGGCCGCCGAGGTCTTCGACAATATTAAGAAGCAACGGGTCGGCAGTTGGGGTGACCCAGGCAATGGGTATAGCATTTTCATCAAGCACACCAACGCTTTCAGCAACGCGGCGGTTCACCGTCTCGTACACCATTTCCAGAATGTCGAGCCATTCGTCAATATCCGCGTATCCGTAAAGGTTGCCGAATTCTATGACCATCATTTCCAAACCGGGTAGAGGGGCAATACCGGTTTTGCGCGCGAGTTCTTTTATTTTGTTCACCAGCCGGCGCATCTGATTGGTTTTTCTGATGCTTTGCTTGAGATATTCAAGGTCATCCGTGCCGGTTAGCCTCGCCATCTTTTCCCAGACACGCTTGTATTCTTTCACCAGGTAGGTTTCAAAGCGCTCGGGGTATTCAAAGCCTAGATTCGTGAGCCTATATTCGTCGCCAACCGAGCGATCCTTATGCGATCGCCGGTAAGGGATCTCGAGCCATGTTAGATCGTATCCCAAGTCTTCAACCATTTGCATAATGCAAGAATAGTCATCGCATGAGGCGCCGGTTGATGCGAACAGCAGTTCAGGTTTGGGGAAGTACGCCATTTTATGGAACGCGGCGAGTGTTGAACGCACAAAGCAGCTCGCTTCAGGTGTGCCGAGTTCACTGGCCTTGTCCAGGAGTACAGTCGACTCGTTGAAGAACGGCGTCCACCATGTACAATCCGGATAGAATGGTATGCAGTCCGGGAATGCCATGATGATCACTGGTACCGTACCGAGGTCCCCCATGGTTGCGATTACTCGTTTGCCGCTCTGACGCGCCCTGAATAATCTCTCTGATTCATTAAAGGTAAACCCCCAGAGGCGGAGTGCAGCGAGTGAATTGTCAAACTTCAGTCGCTTCAGTTCCCGGGCGCCGTATACCATGAAGGTTGCCGGAGGCGAAAGATATGCACCCCACTCATTGTTGTGGTAGTAAGTGAAGTTTTTTATCATTGCATCATCCAGCAGGCGGAATTGTTGGCTCCATTCTTTCAGGCTGATTTTCTTTGGTCTTATATCTTCGAACATAGCATTTCCGCGAAAGCATCAACTCTTGTGCGCAACTGACTCATATTCTGGAAAGAGAAGTCACTTCTTATCCGGAGCACCGGACGGTCAAACTTTTTCTCTATTCTCTGTAGGTCAAATTCGTACACATCACAGTAATCAAGAGTCCAGGCGACAATGCCTATGCAGTCCAATTCACTGAGCCTTTTCTCAATGTAATCATAGAATTTGTGGTGTGGTCGCTTGAAGGCACATGGTGGTTGATTGTAATACGCGGCCTTGATGCCGGCGAGGCTTTTTTCTCTGATGCTTATGTTCAACATCCTGGACAAGCCACAATTGAAATCACCGACGATGCGTAATTGTCTTTCTAATATCTGCAATATTTGATTGGCTTCATAGGCGATCGCGCTGCCCAGAAGGTAGACCCTGGGTTTGTCGGATGGGTTCCTGCAAGATGATATTGGTACTTCGAAAGTACCCTTATAGTAGTTGACAGCTGCTATGTGGAAATCTGCCGTCGATATTAATGATGGGTTTGCACTTCGTTTATTGTCGATGATACGTAATTCATCACGCATGCGTTCCCATTCACGTATCTCATCTGCAATCCGTGAATCGCTGAAATTTTTTTTCGATAGATGCTCGAGTTGTTTTTTAAGCCAATCAATTTCGTCATTGTAGATCGCTGGATTTTCTGTGCGCGGGTTGTGCAGTACGTAGACCGGAATATCAGTCAGTTCAGCAACAATATCGAACATGCGACGTGACATATCGCAACCGGTTGAACCAATCAAGGCTGCGTACCGGTTCTTATTGGCCAATACGAACGCGAGATTTGACTTGACCAGGGGACAGGCGTCCACGCGCACTACTTTTTCTCCCTCCTTTGACAGATTGATATCACCATGCAATAGGCGATAGGGGCGCAGTCCGGTTGCTGACAGTAGTTCCACCGGAATATAGGAACATGCATAGCCGATCAGGTCTTTGTGCGCGCCGTTCTTCAAATAAACCTCTGTAGGAGTTTATGCATATTCATCATAACTCTTGATATTCGCGGGCAACGCGCAGCATGGTCATGATACTCGCTGGATCTGTCTGTGGGGGTACATCGCATGATGTGGAAAGGATCAGTGGTGTAATACTCAACGCACTCAGGACTTCCAACGAAATTGATCCAGCATCACCGTTCAGTATCGTCTGGGTAGAAACGCCTCCCATTCGTAGAGTCTCGGTTTTTGTGGTTACGTTTTCGATGCTCAGTATATCGGCACCGGTGTGGTCGAGGATTTCTAATATTGGTTGTGTGTCACCACATATATGTATACCGGCAAGCGCACCTTGTGCTTTCACTCTCTGCACCATGGTTATGAGCGGGTCCAACGCATACTTTCGGAAAATTGCAGGTGATATTACACTCGAGGAGGCCAGGGGATCACCAATGAATACGTTCACGCCCAGAGATAGTATACTGTCGAGGTAGGTCTCCAGGAATTGCATCGCTTGTTCTAGAAATTCGTTTGCTTCACTTTCTCTTTTCAGAAGGATTCTTAGAAAGTGTTCGACCCCGCCGAGAAAAGCGGCAAGCGAAAAGACTCCTTTGATAGAAACAAAAACCGGTACATCGAGATCACGTTTGAGTATTTCCGCTGCCTTCATTACCTCGTGCGTGCGGTCGAGGTGCTTGTTGGATTTTGGCCCGCGCAGGGTAGGGTAGGGGTCCAATTCGACCGGACACCCTAACGCCTGTGCTTCGACATACGGGTCAGAGAATACGAGGATCATATCATATTGGTATTGATCGTAGCCATAGGCGAGGACCTCGGCGAGTTTTGAACCGTTGGTTGCGACTTCGGAGAACGGGATGTTGAGCAAATGAGCACAATGGTCTGCGCAGACCAGCGGAAAGACAGCGGACGTAATTTTGTGATCAACCACTTGTGAGATCTTATCCATTGATGATTTTCTCTATCAGGTGAACGGCGGATGCGGCATCTCGTCCATAGCCATCAGCCCCGATCTTTGCCGCGAATTCTTCGTTAACTGGTGCACCGCCCACTACAACTTTCACTGCGTCGCGCAAATCCTTTTCTTTTAAAGCATTGATGACATCTTCCATGTGCGTCATAGTTG
>JBAUFP010000421.1:0-1829 GCA_049679205.1 bacterium
GTCTGAAGCAGCAATAGTAGCAGCAAATTTATTGAAATCAAGATTTTTTCAAAAGGACTGCTATTCATCTTACCAGGCTGCGAGTTATTGGGTAAGATTTGAATATCCCTATTGGTGGAACAACTTGGTAGCTGCCCTTGATTCTATTTCCTTGATAGGGGTATCAAAGGGAGATAAACAAATTAATCAAGCCTTGGAATGGTTTGTCGAGCATCAAGAGACAAATGGTTTATGGAAAGTAACCTATGCCAAGACACAAGAAAAAGATACCGCAAAAAATAGAGAAATGAAGCTATGGGTTACCCTGGCGATATGTCGAATATTCAAAAGGCTGACTGAGTGAGCGGCCCAACCCTGCGTGGAGCGGACGGTCGGGGTTTCACCCCGTCCCGAGGGTACGCGGCGCGTTTTGGAGCATCTCAGCCCGGGATTTATACTGCACCCCCCGCCGTCCGCCGCACACGCCACTGTTGGGCGGCCATAGCACCGGACTAATTGAAAAAGGAGGAGCAGACGATGAAACCAGATGATTATGCTACAAAAGCGCAGTCGTGCTTGAAGACCTTGTGCGGTGTGAAACCTAACAGACGGACGGGCTCTTCAGGAAATCGGGAAGCGACGAATTTCTTTGCGAACACTATCCGTTTGTACGGCTATGAGATTGATGCTACTCCTTTTGAATGTCTAGACTATTTCCGCTGCGAATCACTATTGGCACATGATGACAAAGCCTTTGAAGCCTATATCAGTCCCTATTCTTTGGGATGCAATGTCTTGGCTGAACTGATCACCGTCTCGACAGCGGAGGAACTAGAAAGCACCAACTGTGAGAGCAAGATTCTGTTAATGAGGGGGGCAATATGCTCAGAGCAGTTGATGCCGAAGAATTTTGTCTTTTACAACCCAGAGCACCACCAGAAAATAATTACCCTTCTGGAGAGCCGGAAGCCTGTGGGGATAATCACAGCCACAGAGAGAAAACCGGAACAGGTGGGGGCGTTATATCCATATCCATTGATTGTTGATGGTGATTTCGATATCCCAAGTGTTTACTGTAGAGATTCAGTCGGAGAGGAACTTGCTAGCTTACACGGTAAAGTATTCCAATTGAAGATAGATGCGCGACGACTTTCGTCGAGTGCGACCAATGTCATCGCTCGGTTGAATCAGGGAGCATCAAAGAGGATTGTCATTACGGCACATATCGACGCATATGAAGACACTCCAGGTGCTTCGGACAATGCCTCCGGTACGGTTGTGTTACTGCTTCTTGCTGAAATGCTCTCCGATTATCGCGGGGACAATTGCATTGAAATCGCAGCATTCAATGGAGAAGATCACTACAGTGCTGGTGGCCAGATGGATTATCTCAATCGATATGGAAGTGAATTCAACAGGATAATACTTGCTATCAATGTTGACGATGTTGGCTACAAAAAAGGGAAGTCATCATACTCGTTCTATGAATGCTCTCCGCAACTCGAGAAGAGAGCCGAGGAAGTCTTCCAGCTCTTTGACAATCTTGCTCTAGGCAAGCAGTGGTTCAATGGGGATCATATGATCTTTGTACAGAACCGGATTCCGTCCTTGGCCTTCACGTCCGAATGCATGCCCGAACTGATGAGGACTGTGACCCATACGTCATCAGATACACCTGACATCATTGACTGCCACAAGCTCGTTGAAGTTGCAGTGTCACTGAATACATTGGTGCGATCGCTCTAGAGCGCAAGACATCTCATGTCCATGACACCAGGAACATCGTGGCCGGCCGTAGTGGCCGCTCAACAAATCGTTGCACTTGACGCCTAATCGTGGCTTTTTATCAA
>JBAUFP010000422.1:0-13226 GCA_049679205.1 bacterium
GTCCCGGCGTATATTCATTCAGTGCACCATAGAAGAGGTGTGATGTACTTCGCTTATCTGAAGCCCCGAAGTGAAGTACTGGAGTTCTCATTAGTGCGGAAAGGATATCTGCAACCCTTTCTTCGGCTAAATCGCATGACCAAACATTGGTCACTCGAGCGTGCTGCAGGAGATAGTCAACATGCCAGTACATTTTTTTCTTTTCTCTGAGGTGTCGATCGATTCTCTGATAGAAGTTCTTCTTTGCCGAACCAACGTAGACGTAGTGACCCTTTCGGAAGGAGAATCTGCCCAGTTGGCCGATTCTAATCGTCCGCGAACCCTGCAGAAAAATATCCAAGAGATAAGTGCCGGTCATTCCCAAATACGGTTAGTCGGAATCCTACGTTCGCGCACACGTCTTGTGAATCACTACTGACCGTGGGCAACAGATTCAATCTCGGGCTGCCATGCCGGGTCAACAATGCACAGGAATTCAAGTTCGCTTTGTCCAGTATTTTCGATGTATTGAATGGCTCCGGGTGGAATATATATCGTGTCGGTCTCAGTGATTTCTTTCACTTCATTATTGATATGCATCTTTGCCCGGCCCTTGATAATATGATATACCTCACCATGTTTGAGGACGTGAGGATGGGTTCGATTCTCCTGCTTGACCGTTGCCCAGGCCAAGCTGTAACTGAGGTCGACTGCGTGTTTGTCCGGATGGAGAATTTCTCTGAGCATTGATCCATCACCCGCGACGAAAGGCGCGGTTTCGGTTAATTTTCTTACAAGCATTCGACCAACTATAGCTAATTCACCTATTCTGTCAATACATGTTGGCATTTTACCGAGTTATTCCGATTGACATAAGATCAGTATATTATATAATGCAGTTGTGCGTGTAGCAATATGTGGAATCGGCAGTAAAGAGCGAGGCGATGATGCTTTCGGTCCGTACATAGTCGACCACGTGCGCGAAAGCGAGAGGGTTAGAAAGATAGATTGTGGATTGTATCCAGAGAACTACGTAAACAAGATTCTCGACCTGTCGCCAGAGCTGGTTATTTTCTTTGATACGGTTGCGGAGGAGCAAGGAAGACCCGTTGTGCTAAAGGATGATGAGATCGTTGATAAGATGCCGATTTCGGTTTCAACCCATAATCTGTCATTCGGTGCGATATATGAGTTACTGAAAGAAAATGGTGTAGAGAACATTTTCTTCTTCGGGGTGCCGGCATTGTCCTACACGCAATATTCTTCCGAAATCAAGGAAATCGCCGACCGTGTGATTCCGGTCATAAACGATATTGACAAAACTATGGGTTTTTGTATAATGGGTCTCTATGAGGCATTATCTGAACAGATCAGATAATCTCCAAAACTTCGACGATAATTTCATACCACCATTCCTTGACTGTACTCCCGGCTCATCATGTTCAAAATCGAATTGTCTTCTCGATCAAGATGGTCAACACTTTTGTGAGTCTACGGAGTGTTGACAGGGTATGTTAAATTGGTATAATAGACTTCTATGAAATCCTATCTACTATCCCCAGATAAATTATTGGACTTTGTCAAAGAACTATCAAGAGATGGGTCGCTATTTTACCCTGAACTCGAGGACGGCAAGACACATCTGGCGAGGTTTGATGAAAAAAAGCCATTTGCCCCGGACTTCCAGAAAATAAGGACTGCGGAGAACGTGAAGCACTTCTTTTTTCCGAGTCGGGACACAGTGGCACGATTCCCGAAGGATGAAGTAAAGCCAGTGCCGAAAAGCTTTTTGTTCGGTATCAAGAATTGTGATTTGCGGGGAATCGACGTCTATGATCGTGTGTTCATGGGATGGGAACCAGTTGACCCATTTTACCGAGAACGAAGAGATAAGATACTGGTAATTTCAGCCGATTGCCCAGAACCCGAGGATTCTTGTTTCTGTAATCTCTTAGGTCTCAATCCGTACGGTGATGGCATTAGTGACCTTAGTTTCAGCACGGTCTCTAATGGATTTCTGTTCGATGCATTCACCAAAAGGGGCGAAGACCTCATCGAAGCCCATAAAGATTTTTTTGTTGAGGCTACGGAGGAGGATGAGAAGGAACGCAAAGCGACGCGTGAAAAAGCAATCAAGAAACTGAACAGCATCAACACGAAACCCTTTAAGAAAGACCTGCCGGCAAGGGTGGAGGCAGCAGACAAGAAAAGAATTCGTGATGCGCGCGACGAATGTGTTGAATGTCACGCCTGTTTGCATGGTTGTCCGACATGCTATTGCTTTCTTTTGGGCGACTACAAAAAGGGAAAAAACATCGAGCGGGTGAGATTATGGGATGCATGCTACTACGCCGCGTATGCAAGGGTCGGAGGTGGCGCCAATCCGCGTAGCCGCATTGACGAGCGATTCTGGAACCGCTTTGAGTGTAAGTTTGACTTTTTCCATAAGTACGAGAATGTCTATGCTTGTTCAGGCTGCGGGAGATGTCTGCTTGGTTGTTCTGCAAAAATCGATATAAGGGAGATTCTATGGAACGCATAAATCCATATTATCCGATCCCGGTCAAGATCAAAAAAATCATTCCCGAAACGCCCAATATTACGACTTTCATCCTTGATGGAATGCCGATTGACTTCGAAGCCGGCCAGTTTGCTGAACTGACCATCCCGACCATCGGTGAGGCACCCTTCACACCATCTTCTTCGCCGTATGACGAGGATTTGGAGTTCACGATCATGAAGATCGGTCGTGTTACCGAAGCCTTGTTTGATCTAAAAGAAGGAGAACTTGTTGGGGTCAGAGGTCCGTTCGGGAAGCCATACCCGCTTCATGATTTCAGGGGTAAAGAGGTGTTTATTGTCGGGGGCGGTGTGGGATTTGCTCCGCTGAGATCGCTTTTCCTTGCGCTGTTGCACGACTTGAAAGCCTACAAGAAGATATACATAAGGTACGGAGCACGTACACCCAAGGATATTGTATACAAGCATCTCATTCCCGAATGGCAGAAGATTGACGGCGTGGACATGCTATTCACAGTAGATGTTGGTGATGACTCTTGGCAGGGTAGGGTTGGTGTTGTAACAGTAATTCTCGACAAGATACCGGTTGATGTGAAGAATTCGCCGACGGTCGTTTGTGGACCGCCGCTCATGATGAAATTTGCGACCCAGAAACTAGTCGAGGCTGGCTTTAAACATGAGAATATTTATCTTTCAATGGAAAAGAATATGTCATGCGGTCTGGGTAAGTGTAATCATTGTCGTGTGGGCAAGTTCTACGTCTGTAAGGACGGGCCAGTCCTTACGTGGCAGGATGTGAAGGATATTGAGGAGCCGTTTCTATGAAGAACATCGATCCCAAAGCGATTACTGTAAGAAAGGTGCTATGTCCATTCTGTAGTTTTGGCTGTGACTTCGGCGTCGTGTTGAATGATTTCGGCATAAAAGGTGTTGAGTATATGAGTGCGGGCAGTAGTGGGGGAAGGCTATGTCCGAGGGGTAGTGCCGCGGCTATGTACCTGGATCACCCGAAGCGACTGTCCATGCCACTGAAAAAAGGCAAGTCAGTCGAGTGGTCCAAGATGGGCAAAGAATTGAGTAGGATAATCGGCAATCCCAAGAACGTTGCTGTTACAATTGACCGGAATGTCACGCCCGAGGAATATTCTAAGATCCTAGGTTTCTGCAAGAGGGTGGGGATCGAAGATGTCGCTTCGACCTACTTTGAGCCAGAATTTTATCTGAGGAAGTTTCATAGCAAGCCGTTTTCAATATCTGAAATAGAAAAGGCACAGCGCATTCTCATCTTGGGGGATCCTTTCGACCAGTCACCCATGTCTTCCCGCGCGATCATCGATTGGAAGTTGAATAATAAGAAAAACCGACTCGTCGTTGTCGATTCGATAAACACGCATACCGCTGGCTTTGCTGATGAGTTCTTAAGAGTGGGTGTGGGCACCGAACCCTTGCTGCTTTTCGGGCTTGCGCAGGCAAAAATTGATGGTGTTGATATTGCCCGGGCAACCGGTGTTGACGGTGCAGTGATCAGAGAGGTCTCCGATGCCCTGATGGATGCGAAGAATGGTGTCATTTTTGCTTGTCTTTCTTTCGGGCACACATACGATCCGATTTTGATTGCCGAAGGCCTCAGCCGGTTGCAGGAATCCAGTGGTATGAAGGTCGTGCCATTCGTTGAATTTGCCGCTTATGATGGTACACGGAACTTTACTGCAATAGTTGATAAGATCAAGAAGAAGAAGATAAAGTATCTGCTCAATTTTGGCGAGCTCTTCCCGTTTTACTATCCACAATTGTTAGATAATCTAAGAGGCGTGAATATCTACGCCACTTCGCCCCTCAAGTACAATGACCATAATGTACTTCCCGTGCCGCTGACTTTGGAAAAAGAAGGTTCGGTAATCACCACATTCGGCAAGAAAAAGCTCAGCGGGAACATTGAACCGCCGAGTGGTGCAAAATCGATAGACGACATTCTCAACATGCTTTCCGATGGGCAAAGTACAGGAAAAGCCCCGGTGGCGTTCGAGCCGAAGATTGATGTTCAGAACAGGGCGCAGAGGCTCGCCGACCGCGCGATTCCCAAGAAGAAGGGTATGCGTTTGATCGGTGAGAAGATCGCGTTCAGCTTTCTCGGTTTCTTCGAGCCTGAAGCGCTTAAGATAAATCCAATCGATGCGGTTGAACTCGGCATAACGGCGAATGATATGGCGTCGGTTACATCAAAACATGGCAGTGCTGATCTGATGGTGAAATTGAGCGAAGATGTCGGTAAGGGAATCGTAGCGGTAGCAGCTGAGACACCAGTTGTGAAAGGGCTTTTCGCTTATGAATTCGACGCTGACACAAACAATGTGAATTTCATTCCAACCGAGGTGAAAATATGCAGAAAAGAATAGTATTGGACCTTGATTTGTGCTGCGGATGTCGGTCTTGCGAAGCGGCTTGCCGGGCTGCGTTCAAAGGCGAGGCTCGGATTCGACACGGAGATATCGCGGGCGTCGCTTATCTGCCATTGGCCTGTAAGCACTGCAAGCAACCGCTATGTCTTGCGTCATGCCCGGTTGAAGCGATAACCAAGGATGAAAACACAGGACTCGTTATCCGTTCGGCAATGGTTTGTGTTGGGTGCAAAAGTTGCGCCTACGCGTGCCCTTTTGGCGTTATCGATGCTCCGCTCGTAAGGCACATTTCCCAGAAATGCAGTCTGTGTGCGGATCGTGAAGATGGTCCGAGATGCGTTGCGGCTTGTTCTTCAGGTGCTCTGCAGTGGCTTTCGGATGAGGAAATCGAGCAACACGAAATTGGCATGAGAATGGTCTCTAAAGATCTATTTTTCAGGAGAAAGGCATGAGCGTTGTGAGAATTCTATTTTCATATCTTATTTTTCCAGGTTTTATCTTCACCGCCGTAGTCGGGCTTTTCCTCACCTGGATTGATCGTAAGGTGACGGCGCGCATTCATTGGCGCGTTGGTCCTCCATGGTACCAGCCATATGCAGATTTCCTTAAGCTACTTCTGAAAGAGACGATCATCCCCGAAGGGAGTTCCAAAGTGCTTTTCTTGTTGGCCCCGGTCCTTGGTCTCGTGGCCATGAGTATTCTGGCGGTGATGCTTTTCTCTATGAATTTTAACCCGAGTGGCACGTTTGTTGGTGATCTGATCGTGATGATTTACTTGCTGGCATTACCTCCTTTAGGCATAATGATCGGTGGCTCAGCATCGAAGAATCCGTTGGCGAGTGTCGGTGTGTCCCGGGAAATGACCCAGTACTTTGCATATGAACTACCTTTTTTAATAACGGTTGCCAGTATCATTTTGAAGGCCGGCGGTAGTATCAGATTCGGCGATATTATTCTCGCTCAAAAGGCTACGGGTCCTTTTCTCTATTCTATTTCTGGTGTCATAGGGGCGATCGTTATTCTCTTGTCGACGCAGGCGAAGCTGGGATTTGTGCCTTTTGATAGTCCGGAAGCCGAGCAGGAAATCATGGCTGGTCCCTACATTGAATATTCAGGTGTTGCTCTTGCCATTTACAAAGTAGTACGCGCAATGATGCTGTTTCTCTTGCCGCTCTTCTTGATTTCGGTGCTTTGGGGAGGTTTTGGTGACTGGTGGGCAATCCCGAAATTCCTTTTGATCATTGTTCTCATTGTGCTTATAAAGAATACTAATCCGAGAGTTAGGATCGACCAAGCCCTAAGGTTCTTCTGGTTGGGTATGGGAGTCTTGTCCGTCATCGGGCTGGTTCTGGCAGTTTACGGTCTATAAAGGAGAATGATATGGCGAATGTTAGACTTTGGGGACTGAAGAAATCACCCTGGGTATTTCACGTGGCTGCCGCTTCATGTAATAATTGCGATATTGAAATACTGGATATCATAACGCCGCGCTGGGATGTTGAGCGTTTTGGTATCGTCTTGGTTGGCTCGCCACGACATGCTGATGCGCTGCTCGTCACAGGCGTGCTGAACCGAAAATCCCTGCCCAGAGTACGCCGAGTATATGAACAGACGCCCAAACCATGTCTGGTTATCGGTGTCGGGACGTGCACTTGCGACAATCACATGTTTGCACCTTCATACAACGTAGTCGGCCCGTATGACAAGCATATTCCAGTTGATGTATTCATTCCGGGTTGTCCGCCCAAGCCTGAGGCGATAATCAGCGGTGTTGTTAAGGCATTAAAGAGGTTATGATGAAAAAAGAATATTCCAAGGAAATTCTGGATGAGATCGGTGCCAAATTTCCACAGGCATCGGTGAAGATACACGCACCACGCCGTACGTATATCAGAGTTCCCAGGGACGATGTATACGAGTTCGCAAAGTTTTTGTTCCGGGAAAAGGGTTTTCGATTAGCGATCGCGACCGGCATTGACAAACGTGACGGCATGGAGATTCTGTATCATTTCTCACATGATGCGAGCGGTACATTCTATAATATCAAGACGTTGGTGCCGAAAGATGACTTGAAGATAAAAAGCCTCTCGGATTTTCTACCCGCTGCAAACTGGATCGAACGGGAGATCCATGAATTGCTGGGTATCGATTTCGTGGGCCACCCGAATCTCATACCCCTTTTGACTGCTGAAACATGGCCGGCCGATTTGCATCCACTGCGACGCGATTACGCGGATGAGCATAAGGAACTCAAGATCGAGAAAACAGAGGAGGACCGTTGAAGAGAATAGTACCGATTGGCCCTTACCATCCACTGCAAGAGGAACCTGAGTTCTTTAAGTTGATAGTTGAAGGAGAAAAGGTCGTTGATCTGGAAATCAATATCGGCTACAACCATCGTGGGCACGAATTCATTGCTCAGAAGATGACATATGACCAGATTCCCTTCTTAGTAGAGAGGATCTGTGGTATCTGTTCTGATTCTCACCCCTATGCATATGTTCTGGCGGTTGAGGATGCAGCCCATATTACACCGCCACCCCGTGCTCAGTACATCAGAACGATCATCGGTGAGCTGGAACGTATACATTCGCATTATCTCTGGGTCGGTCTTGCCGGTCATTTCATCGGATATAATACAGTGTGGATGTGGGTCTGGCGTTATCGTGAGCCTCTGTTGGACATCTTTGAATTGATAATGGGCAACCGTAATCACTATGCAATCAACAAGATTGGCGGCGCGCGCCGCGACATACTGCCCGAACACTACGGCCAGATAGAGAAATACCTGGATTTGGTGGAAGAGAAGACGACCATGTTTACCAAAGCGGTATTGGATGATCCAGTCATCCGGGCCCGGCTCGAGGACGTGGGGATTCTTTCCAAAGAAGATGCGATCGATTATGGCGTTCTTGGACCAACGGCACGCGGATCCGGGTATGCAATAGATGTCCGCAAGGATGATCCGTATGATGCCTATGACAAGGTTGATTGGGATATGATTGCGTTTGATGAAGGTGATATTCTCGCCAAGGCAAAAGTTCGTCTGCTGGAATGTTTTGAATCGATCAAAATTGTACGACAGTGTTTAAGAAATATGCCGGATGGGCCGATTGAAACCCGCGTTGACGAGATTCCCCCGGGTGAAGGAATCGGACGTCATGAGGCGCCGCGTGGTGAGGTTTTCCATTATGTGCGTTCTGATGGTTCAAACATGCCGGTGCGACACAAGATAAGGGCGCCCAGCTTCATGAATATTCCGTCTAATGTAGTTGCGGTCAGAGGGTATTCCATTGCGGATGCGGCACTGGTCCTTGCTGCAGTAGATCCTTGCTATTGTTGTACCGAGCGGACCGTTGTTCTTGAAAATGGTAAGAAGAAACTCACGGGTGTTGATTTACTACGAATTTCGCGGCAAAAGACCGAAAGACTAAGAAGGAGATATCGACGATGATTGGACTTGATTTTTTCTTCGATCAATATGGCATTTTTCTGAGTGTCATATTCGTATTTATTGGTCTTATGTCTTTGATCTATGGTCTTGCGACGGCCAGAGAAAAAGGACACCGCTTGGAATTCTATTTGATGCTGCTGTTGATCGTAGGCTCGGGTGTTGGGGTAGCATTATCTCACAACCTCTTGTTGATGTTCATGCTCTGGGAAATATCGACTTTTGCCGTGTGGCGCGCAGTTGCCTACTACCGTGGCCAGGATCAGCTATATGCGGCGACGTTCACGTTTCTCATCAATTTTGCTGCCGCAACGATTATGTTTGTCGGTCTCGTTATGGTGTACATCGACAATGGCACATTTGATATCTTTTCCATAAATGTGATCAGCGATACGGCGGCGATCCTCATCCTGATCGGGATTCTCACGAAATCAGTTACGTTCCCACTCCATGTCTGGCTGGCACCTGCCTACAATGCCATACCGTCTGCGATCGGGGCAAGTCTCGCGGGGATAGCCGAGAACCTCGGTGCGATTTTGTTCCTTCGGCTTTTCACCATGGGCAATTATTCGGCACCGGGCTTCTTCAATGCAGTAGCATGGATCGCCATCGTATCCAGTATCGTTGGTGGCGGTGTTGCCCTCCGGGCGAATAAACTCAGGAGCCTATTAGCGTTCTCTACGATCAGCCAGCTTGGATTTGTGATGTTGGCACTCGCTGTGGGTGGGACCTATGGTGTGCTTGGCGGAGTCCTTTATATTGCGGCGCATGCCCTTGCCAAATCAGGACTATTCTACGGGGTAGGTGTCATCGAGGATGCCACGGGTGAAGATGATCTGAGAAACGTTGCGTGTCTGTTGCGACTATCTCCAGTCTTAGGCGTGTCGATGGCAATGTTGGCCGGTTCGATCGTTGGTTTCTTCCCGATGATAGGATTTTTCTCGAAACTGACCGTCGTACTTGGTGCGGTCGAGAAGACAGCATATTTCGGGATTGGCGCCATAGTGGCTGCCGTTTTTACATTGCTGTATAACGCTAGATTTTATCACGAATTGTTCTTTGGCGACCGATGCGATGTGCACAAACTGCGTGCGAAGCGGCCCAACTATGTAGGGGTCGCAGTTACCTTCATCCTCGCCCTGGTTTCATTGCTGCTTGGTATCTTCTTTTATCAGCCTGTACAGTATCTGATCTCAGGGAGAATATAGAAATGAACGAGATATACCTTGTAATTGTTGTCCCGATATTCGTTGGTTTACTGGGTTTCCTTATCAACCGCCTGCGCACAGAATTCGACCTGGTGGCTTTCCTACTCACCTTCTTCTATGCGATAAGGATTTTCATTGCAACAAGAACTCAGATTATTTCATACAATGTTGCATCGCTTATCGGTATTGATTTTAGATTCTACGCTGACAGCTTGTCCGGGTTTATCATACTCTTTAATGCAATCTTTGCTCTACTGATCTGGCTCTACTCGCTGCGGGCGATGTCGAAGATGCCGCGTGAGAGGGTGTACTATTTGTATCTGGCGATTACCCTGGCCGCGGCGAATGGAGTGGCGCTCAGTGGTAACATGATATTCCTGCTCCTGTTCTGGAACGTGCTCGTCTTCTCATTATATGGTATATTGCAGGTGGGTAAAACACATAGCTCAGGTGCGGCACGCAAGGCGATAACGATAATCGGGGTTTCTGACTATGCCATGATGCTCGGCATGGTACTATTCTTCGTGAGAACGGGAAACATCAACTTTCCCCTGGAAACAAAAATACTCTTTGCTGATCCATGGTTAGTGGTTTCCTATGTGACGATTCTGGCCGGGGTTCTGGCAAAACTGGGAGCAGTCCCACTACATTCCTGGATTCCGGAGGCGGCGAAAGTTGTTCCGGCTTCGACCCTAGCATTTATTCCGGGGAGTCTGGACAAACTACTCGGGTTCTATCTTTTGATGAGGTTATCTTATCACATCTTCGATATCTCCAACTACGTTCCCCTGCAATTAGCCTTAATGATCATCGGTTCGGTGACGATTATTTTCATGGCGGTCATGGCTCTGTGGCAGAAGGACACACAGAGGTTGCTGGCCTTTTCGACAGTTTCCCAGGCGGGTTATATGTTGCTTGGTGTAGGTACTGGTATGCCCATCGCCATTGCCGGAGCGCTTTTTCATATGTTGAATAACGTGCTTTACAAATCGGCACTCTTTCTGTCCGTCGGGGCGGTCGAGTATCGAACTAAGACGACCGATATGGACTCGCTGGGTGGGTTAGGTGTGAAGATGCCGATTACGTTTTTCGCTTTTGCGGTGGCGGCTCTGGCGATATCAGGTGTTCCACCACTGAATGGCTTCTACTCAAAGTGGATGATATACCAGGGAATCATCGAAATGAGCGGCAGGATCAATATATGGTTTATATTCCTGATTTGTGCTATGTTTGGCAGTATCCTGACCCTCGCGTATAACCTTAAACTAGCGCATGCAATCTTTTTAGGCGAAAGGCCAAAGGAGCTGAACAAGGTGCGTGAGGCACGTTTTGAAATGGTCGTGCCGACATTGCTTCTTGCCTTGGCCTGTATTGTTTTTGGTGTTTTTGCACGAGCCATACCCATTAAATATCTCGTTCTGCCCGGTTTAGGGTTTGAGATAGGTGAGATCGGCTTCTGGTCACCCACGCTTGCCACATTTCTGATCATCGTGGGAATCGTATTGGGCATAATTGTATATCTGTTAGGAACGGCAATGAAGCCCAGGCGGGCAAGGGTTTTTGTGGGCGGTGAGTTGCTTGAGGGAGATGAAGCGAGAACAACCGGATCAAATTTCTATTCGTCGATGAACAGCGTGGATATGCTCAAGAAAACTTATGATTTCGGTGAGGGTGGTGCGTTTGATTTCTATAATCATCTGCGCGCCACAGCCAATGGCATTGCCGTGCTCGCACGGGATGTGGTCGATCGCGTTGTTGTTTCTTTGTACAGGATTGTTGGTAAAATCGTGGGGATCGTTGGTAAGTTGACTTCGTTTTTGCATACTGGTGAGTTATACAATTACGTCGGTTGGATTTTTCTCGGTGGTATAATAATACTGCTGATTTTAGTTTTTTGAGGGAGGCCTGAATGATTGAACTCTATCTGTTTCTTGTTTTCATGATCGTTGCAGCTTTTATTGCTACCGAGATAAAAGACCTGTTGGCCGCAGTGATATCGCTGGGAGCCGTAGGTTTTTCCGTTGCGATCATGTTCATCCTCGTTCAAGCTCCGGACCTAGCCATCGTGCAGATTGTTGTGGAGGTGGTTACGATCGTCATTTTCGTTGCGGTGATCTTCCGCACAACTCACGTCGACGAAACGATCGGGAAGAAATTGGCTGGTACACACGTCCTGTCGATCGTTCTCTTTTCTTTCTTCGCGCTTCTCTTTCTGATTGGCATTACCAAAGCCCTTCAGGAACTGCCGGCCTTTGGTAACGCGACGATGAAGGTGGCCAGTGAATATATAAGATTGGGCTTACCAAAGAGTGGCGGTGCGAATATCGTTGCTGATGTTATATTAGATTTTCGTGCACTCGATACACTGGGGGAGGCGACCGTGTTATTCACATCGGTCATCGGCGTCGCGGCCCTGATGCGTAGCGTGGGGAGGAAGAAATGAAGGGAATGAGTCTTATCGTCAGGACAATAACCACGGTTATCATTGGTTTCATCTTCATTTACGGTATCTACATTATACTACATGGACATTTGACCCCGGGTGGTGGTTTTGCGGGCGGTGTTATTATCGCGGGTGCTCTAATCTTGAGAATCCTTGCTTTTGGCAGCACAGCCGGGAGCGAGAAGAAGTCAGAGAAGGGTACATCGATATTCGAAAGCATTGGTGCTCTTTTGTTCATTGGTATTGCTCTGACCGGGCTCTTCCTGGCTGGAGTGTTCTTCCTTAATTTCATGCCGAAAGGCACTCCACTACACTCATGGAGCGCAGGAATGATTCCGTTCTGCAACATCGCGATTGGCATAAAGGTAGGTGCTGGTCTCTTTTCCATATTCCTTGCCTTTGCGGCAGTCAAGTATGTGATGGAGGATTGAGGAGACAAAAATGATTATATTCCTGAGCTGTATTATTCTGTTCTTAATAGGATTATACGCGATTGTTACCAAACGTAACTTGATCAAGATCGTGATCGGTTTCGCTCTCATTGAATACGCAATAAACCTCCTCTTCGCGTTGATCGGGTTTCGGCGCGGCATGCTCGCGCCAATCATTACACAGGTCGATATGCCACATAAGTTCGTCGATCCCATTCCTCAGGCCTTGGTCCTTACCGCAATCGTGATTGCGCTGGGGACGACCGCCCTCATGCTGAGTGTTGTGCTGCGTATCTACAATCGATATAAAACCTTTGACATTGCAGAGATCAGAAAGTTGAAAGGATAAGGAGGCGAGTGTGACATTCATTCCTCTGTTTTTTGTTTTACCTTTGGCTGCTGCTTTTATTATTCCGATCCTGGGTAAATTTGCGAAATCTGTCATCTGGATTTTCGTTACCCTGGTATCGTTTGCGCTCTTTATTCTTGCCCTGTATGGTGTCGCCGTAACGCAGCAAGTTCCAATGTTGGTCTACAAGATGGGCAATTGGCCGCCCCCACTCGGTATCGTGATGGCCTTTGATTCTCTTTCTGCATTCATGACCCTTGTAATATCGATACTTGTATTTACGGGTGCTGTTTTTTCGTTTCGTTATATGTCGCACTACACTGGCCAGTGGAAATTCTATACACTGTATATGTTGATAACCGCAGGCATGATGGGTATTTCGATCACGGGTGACCTTTTTAATATGTTTGTTTTTCTGGAGATCGCGGCGATTTCTTCATATGCTC
>JBAUFP010000423.1:0-3840 GCA_049679205.1 bacterium
GCTCCAGTGCGCGCTCTGCCCACCGCGCAGTAGTGAATGCACGACAACTGGGGGTCAAGGTCGGCATCTTCCACCCTTTCGTGTTGTGGCCATTTCCATATGAAGAATTAAGCAAAATTGCACAACGTATCAACACTTTCGTGGTGCCTGAAATGAACCTTGGACAAATAGCACATGAGGTATCCTGTGCAACCAAGGGGAAAGCGATTACGGTAAACCGTGTTGACGGTGGACTGATCACCCCGGAAGAAATATTGGAGAAGATAAGAAATGTTTCCCTATGACAAGTATCTGAGACTCAATAGGTTACCGCATATTTGGTGTACCGGTTGCGGCTGTGGTATAATCCTAAAGGCACTGCTCCGGGCAGTTGAACGCAGCAAAATACCGAAGGACGATATCGCGCTTGTTTCCGGTATTGGGTGCTCTTCGCGGACCCCTGGCTATGTGGATTTCAATACACTACACACCACGCACGGCAGGGCAATTGCCTTTGCTACCGGTTTGAAACTTGCCAAGCCGCAGCTAAACGTCATTGTCGTCACTGGCGACGGTGATGCTACGGCAATTGGCGGCAACCATTTCATTCATGGTGCACGGCGCAACCTGGATATTACCGTTGTCATCTATAATAACTACATTTACGGTATGACCGGCGGACAAGCTTCACCTACCACACCAGCGGGTAAACGAACCAGCACCGCGCCGTACGGCAACGTGGAACCAGCATTTGACATATCAAAACTGGCAATCGCTGCCGGTGCTTCGTTTGTTGCGCGAAGCACCTGCTACCATGCCGTTCAACTCGATAAATACATAAATCGGGGTATAATGAAAAAAGGGTTTTCGGTCATCGAAGTTCTCTCCCCTTGTCCCACATACTACTCACGTCCAAACCGCCTGGGTAACGCCGTAGACATGCTGGAGTGGTACAAGAAGAACAGCATGCCAGTCGAGGCCGCCAGGAAGGCGTCGGAAAATGAAAAAAAGGGCAAAATAACCGTCGGAATTCTTCATGATATCGAAAGACCAGAATTCTGCGACGTATACCAAAAACTATCTGCGCGGGTTAAAGAAAATAATACTGAATGATGTAGGAGGTGATTGTGTCTTTTAGATATGAGTTTAGATTAAGTGGTTCTGGTGGCCAGGGGCTGATACTGGCGGGGAAAATCCTGGCTGAGGCAGCGGCGATTTATGATGGCAAAAATGCCACCCAGAGCCAGTCGTACGGTCCTGAAGCGCGCGGTGGTTCAAGTCGTTCTGAAGTCATTGTATCCGATGAAGAGATAGATTACCCTAAAGCGATCAACATCGATTTACTCCTTTGTTTTACCCAGGAGGCTTGCGACAAATACTGTACGGACATCAAGGAAACAGGAATACTACTTGTTGATAAGGGTTACGTCACGAAAATCCCTGTAGCAAAATTCAAGGTGTATTCCTTACCCATTACGCAGGCTGCAGAGGAAAAGGCAGGCAAGGCACTGGTCGCCAACATCGTCGCCCTGGGCATCATCACGCAGCTAACCGGTATCATCTCCAAAGAAGCAGTTGAATCAGCAATCCTGTCGCGCGTACCCAAGGGGACTGAAGAGCTCAACCTCAAAGCTTTCCATGCCGGCATCGAGCTGGCTCAACAATCCACATAGTTGATAATTCAATTGTATTGAATGTTCCCGTGAAGGCTAATTGGCTAGATTTCGTCGATGCGAGAAGACGGTCTAACTTACTTGAGATACTCGTGGAGCTATCCAGGCTTCAGCGCAAGAAGAATGTTGACTTCGTAGTCATCGGGGCGTTGCCTCTTTTGATCCACGGCTATCTCCAATATACTGCCCTGTGGGACATTGACCTGCTTTTCAGAAACGAAGAAGAAATGAAGCAATTCGCCAGCCGGTCGAAATCAAAGATGCTCAGGATAGTGGATTACGATGCCGCACTGATGGTGAGCGAAAACATTACCAGCTTCCACTCTGCATGGACGTTTGACAAGAACTGGTTCAACGTTGACTACATTTTACAGACTGAGTTATTTGAATTCTATGCTAATGACATTACATGCTCGGCGCCCTTCAATTGCATCATGGAATGGAACGGGACCGATCATGAAATATCACTCTACATGGCCCACCCGTGGGATATATTCGTCAACAAGATTATATCCCCACGCACCGAGAGGGATGTCTCTCTACGGGTCGACATGAGCATTGACATCAGACACATCTTTGCCGTATACAGACTAGAGAAAAACAATAATACGTTCTGGCAGCATGCCACTGCCCGAGCGCAATTCTTCTGCCCCACGCCGGTATTCAAAAAAAAATCCCTCGACCTCCTCATGAAAGCACACGAACTGGGATATGACGATATAAAGGTTTCATCCGCCGCCAGGCGGGCGCTGGAAGTATAATGAAGGATTTCCTAACCCAACTGAAAGAGCAGAACGCAGAATTCGGAAATCACTACCACAAGTACATTCAAACTATCCAGCGTAATCTTGATTCCCTAATTCAGAGACTAGAAGAAAAAAAGAAACGAGACGCCGTCCATATTTTGCATCCAACCTACGATTTTGGCACACAGCTCGGGATAGTCGCGAACACTGGCAAAGACCGGCAAGAAAAACTCAATTTCGTGAACACGTTCTTTTCTTTGCAGTTCTTGCTCATGAACCGGCAAGCCATTGATCACCTGAGAATGGGCGTCATGGCTCCCAGCGCGAATAAGTATTTTGTGTACAAGAAGTTCATGATTGATGCCGGCAATAATTTCCGCATGCTTACATCCTATTATATTGATGAGCTGTTGAATATATTCGTCGATAAGAAATCGTGCCCATCATTTGTCATTCTCGGAGTAGGAACAAAAGCGGATCAGGATGATATCGATATTGGCATCATCGATGATGGAACGAGGGGTCGGCAAACATTCAACCGTGCTATTTCTCAAATCAACCAGGAGATGCTCAAGTCCGCAATCTCATTCCACTTTCACCTCTCCGAGCATATTGGCGTACAGCACTACTCAGCCTCAATCGAAGAGTATAAAAGAGCCCTCAAGCACCAAATCGGTGATTATGTTATTATCAATGAAATGTTGAGCGGTGCGGTTATTACGGGAGACAAGGGACTTTTCAAGAATTATCAACAAGAAATTATTGAGCGGTATTTCTATGGTCCAAATCGTGATAACAAATACCACGAAGCATACCTGAGGGGAATACTGGGCGAGATCAGTTCATTACTTGCTAGACCGATCAGCTCAAATCATATTAACTTCAAAGAGGATGGTCTTCGAATCATCAAAAATATCATCTCAGCCCGTAAGACTGTCCATCATGTCGACAAAGTAAATGCATGGCAAATAATGGACGACCTGCGAAAAAAAGATCCCGGGAGGCTTCAAGAATACAACGATCTCGAACGTTCCTTGACCTTCTTTGAAGTTTTCCGATATCTATATCAGCTCCTCGTCACTCAAGACGAAGAAATCGAGCTCGACACCGCTGCCTTCAAGAACATACGCGCGGTCGCGAGAACCATGGGCTACACAGATATGGGCAAATGCCATGCTGAAGAACATGTCCTGGTGCACTATTATGAACACATACAGAATGTTAGGAATATTGTTCCAAAGCTGCTCGATGACATCAAATCCCACCTCGAATCAACATCGATCTTCGTTTCGATTTTAGATCCTGATTATCCGGGCAATATTGCGCAGGATTTTCTCACCAAATTCAAATTCTTCCGTGGCACCTCTTTCTGGGATGACATTCTCGATGATTTTGAAAACGAAGCGCTACTGAATCGATTCATAAATGATCTGAATTCCTTC
>JBAUFP010000424.1:0-2652 GCA_049679205.1 bacterium
CTTTACAGCAGACGGATAATACGTTGGGTATTGAGAATGGTAGTGAGACCGTGGGTATCCAGTATTATCTCGATGGTGTTTATCATGAGTTAGCGATACCGGTAACCGATTCGTTTGCCTTAAAATACACGACATATCCACCAGATTATGTAGGTATTAAGGAGTATGGTAAGGTTACCCATTTACCGACGCAGACGGTCTTGGCGCAGGTGATCCCCAATCCGTTTACAGAGCAGTTGCGTATTGATTATGCCTTGGACGCTAACGATTATGCTACTGCGCACTTATGTGTTTACGATATTACGGGTCGCATGGTACGCGACCTATCCGATCAGTTATCTGTTATCAGTCATCAGTCATCGGTTATGTGGGATAGTCGGGATGATGTTGGACGCCACGTACCGGCTGGTGTCTACTTTGTTAAACTGAGTACTGGAAATTATCAGCGTGCTCAGAAGACGATTCTACTTAAATAATGGAAAAAGAGGTCAAGGGTTAGGATGCTAGAAACTTATATTGATCATCGAGGAGATAGATTCCAGCATCTTGACCCTAACCTACTAACCATATTTATAAGAGGGCTAAGGGTTGGGATGCTTGATACAGATAGTTTAGGGGCAAAGGCTAAGATGCTGGATGCGATGTCGGATGTTCGTTTCCAGCATCCATAACTCAACCAAATAACCATCTTTTAAGGAGGATTTATCATGAAAAAAATTGCGTGTTTGTTGCTTCTATTCACAGCTGCAGCATTTGCTGCCGAATATCTTGTTAAAATAGATTTGGATGAAAACAGATTGGCTCCACTATTTGCGGAAGAGTTAACTCCCGTAGCCGAGCTTGAGAATTCTGCAATAGCGATTATTGATGGAAATGAGTTCGGTAAACTTAGAGAGTTTTCATATAGGATAATTGACCAAGACCCGCGGCAGCAGGAATATTATCTTATCTATGCAAGCGATGGCATTGACCTGACTCGCTTCGGCGACATCATACACACTGATGGTAAAGAATCTCTGGTAAAATTGCAGCGCGAAATGCTGGAACAGCTAATAAAAGAGAAGGTCCACTTGCGAAGGTTAATGCTTTCCCCGATCGTGAAGAGTGAACCACAAGCCGCGCGCTTCAATTACAATCCACTTGTTCAAGTCATAGTCGATCAGGTGAATCCAGACAGTGTTTTAAGCTATGTGCAGCGCCTGCAGGATTTTGTGTCCAGATATTCAACTCATGATTCTTGTGTCGCTGCCGCCAATTACATTGCCGGCAAATTCACTGATTACGGATGTGATTCGGTATATTTTCAATACCACACCAGCGGACATGCGCCTAATGTTATTGGTATCAAAACCGGCACTTTGTACCCGGACAGCATATATACTGTAGTATGCGGGCACTTTGATGCAACATCATATCTGGCTCCGAACATCGCTCCGGGCGCCGATGACAACGCAAGCGGCACGGCTGGTGTCATCGAAGCCATGCGCGTCATGCGTGACTATCAGTTTGAATATTCAGTTCGCTACATCGCCTTTTCCGGCGAGGAGTTCGGGCTCTACGGAAGCTATCATTATGCCTCGCTCGCCCGCTCCCAGGGTGACAGCATACTTGGGGTCTTGAATGCCGATATGATCGCTTATGTGAATGCTTATCCGGAAAGCGTTGATGTGCTCGCCAAAATATCAAATCCTGCTTGTGAGCCATTCGCGGATTTCTTCATTGCCGCCGCTGATTCATACACCACGCTGCTCACAAATAAACAGATGGTGACCTCAGCCGCATATTCTGACCACCATCCGTTCTGGCAGAACGGCTACCTTGCATTATGCAATATCGAAGACAACCCACCCGTAAACCCCTATTACCACGAACCAGGTGATACAATAGGTGCAGGATATAATGATAATGACTTCTGTACCGAAGTGATCAAAGCTCAGGTCGCAGCTCTTTCCTTGATGGCTAGACCATTGGCAACGGCATACCTGACAGTCCTTGATTATTGGATTGTGGACACCGCGCCAGGCGGTAACGGTAATGGCTTTTGGGAAAACGGCGAGGAAGTCGATCTCGTCGTCCAGGTCCACAACATGGGTGTGGATACGGCCAAGACTACGTACGGCACGATAACCACTACGAATCCATATGTGACATTAATCAATGACAGCTGCTATGTCGGCAACATCTTGCCGCAAGATACAATCGAGATGTCTTTCCGGACTTCTGCGGGCCCGGTGCCACTTGGAACTGAAGTGAATTTCGACCTCGCAGTCGGCTGTAATGCTGGTACTTGGGATTATTCACTACAGGTTTATATCAATCCTATGCCCAATATTGCTTTCTATGACTACACGATTATCGACGCGAACGGCATTCTTGAACCGGGCGAGACCGCCGATATGGTCGTCACGGTCTTCAACCACGGCGCGGCACCGGCCCAGAATGCTACTGCAACATTGGCGGTCAATTCACCATACGTCACGGTGAATGACAATCTGGGGAACTTTGGACAGATCATCATAGGTGATACAGTAAGCAATACGGCGGATCCGTTCAATGTGACGGCGAGTGCTTCGGCCGCCTATGGTATACTGGTCGACTGTGATCTCATCATCGAGGCCGGTTTGTATACTGATACCCTGGATTTCCAGCTGG
>JBAUFP010000425.1:0-2938 GCA_049679205.1 bacterium
GACCTGAACACGCCCATCATAAACGAATTCACGGTAGACCTCATCCGAAAGCAGAAACAATCCATGTTTCTTGCATATTTTGTAGAGTACATACATTTCTTCCTCAGTAAGCACAGTCCCCGTTGGATTGTTCGGCGTGTTAATCAATATTGCCCTGGTTTTGCGCGTTATTTTTTCCTCAATCTTCTTCTGGAGTGGCAGGTGAAACCCGTTTTCTACCCGTGTTGTAATCGGGACAAGTCTCACACCAGCCATAATCGCAAGGCCATTATAGTTCGTGTAGAACGGTTCAAAGACGATGATTTCATCGCCCGGATCGCACACCGCCATGAGGGCGAAGAGTATCGCTTCACTCCCACCCGTGGTGATCCAGACATTATCCAGGTCCACGTCAATGCCGACCCTGCGGTAATAATCAGCGACCGCCAGGCGTAGATCAAGCAGACCGCCGGAAGGACCATATCTCAATACCTTCTCCCGGTATGCACCAATCGCATCGAACATTTCTCTTGGAGTTTCAATATCGGGCTGACCAATATTCAAATGAAAAACATGAATACCCTTTTTTCTTGCCTCTTCAGCATAAGGTGACAATTTTCGGATTGGTGAAAACGGCATGGCAAACGCGCGCTTGGATAGTTTTGGCTTGGAAACGCGATGTTTTTTTATCTTTTTCGCTGATTTCATAGAAAAATTATATATATTCCATTCTGAAAGTCAACACGCCTGCATACACGGCCGGCCCCGTTGAATAATCACATAGGAAAGATGATGATCACAGAACGCATAGCCGCTAAAGAAACGCGTGAAGACACCAACAAAAAGCTACTATTCTACGGGGCCGGCGCGCATTCCCCTTTATACTGTAAGATGGTGCGCTCAGCCTTGACCGGATGTGTTTCCGCAATATACTAGGAACATGAAAATAGATATGCAATCCCAAACAATTACCGATTTTGAGGGCGACACAATAATCGTTAATCTTTTCCAAGGTGTGAAATCGCCAGATGGTGCGACCGGCGCGGCGGACAGGGCGCTAGGAGGATCCATATCCAAACTCATTGCCGATGGAGAAATAGACGGTAAACTAGGCGAAATAGCACTACTCCACCATTGTAGCAATCTCAAAGCCGGCAAAGTGATCGTCGTCGGATTAGGTAAGAAAGATGATCTCGATTATGACGGCGTGAGGAAGGCAGCCGCAGCCGCCGCGCAGAAAGCAAAGGAAATAAGGGCAAAAAATATTGGTACAGCTGTCCATGGCGCGGGTGTTGGCAATCTCGAGCCAATGCGTGCTGCGCAAGCTGTGGTGGAAGGCACTGTTTTGTCGTTGTACACGTTCAATGAATACAAGAAAAAGGACAACGACCATCAAATCAGTACCTTCTCGATCGTTGAAAAGGAAAAGAGCGTGGCGCCGAAATTCAGAATGGGCATCCAGTTGGGAAGAATCCTGGCTGAATCGCAGAATATCAGTCGCGATCTGATCAACGAGCCCGCCAACAACCTCACGCCTGAAAAATTGCTCACTCGGGTTAGAAGGCTGATTCGCGATCTGCGGCTCCAAGAGTCTGTCCAATGTCAATGTTTTGAAAAGAAAGCCCTGGAGAGAATGGGCATGGGTGCCTTACTCGCGGTCGCCCAGGGCAGCAGTCATGAAGCAAAATTCATTGTACTGCGTATAAAAAAGACCAAGAAACCACTAGTGTGTTTAATCGGTAAAACCGTAACCTTTGATTCCGGCGGTATCTCCATAAAGTCATCAGCCGGGATGGGCTCGATGAAGGGCGATATGGCGGGCGGTGCGGTAGCTATTGGCACTACGTTAGCCCTAGCAAGAGCGAAGAATAAGGTGAACCTCATGACGCTTATTCCGGCGGTCGAGAACATGCCCTCGGGTGATGCTTACCGGCCGGGTGACATCGTATGCGCCATGAATGCCAAAACTATCGAAATCGTGACCACGGACGCTGAAGGTCGCCTGACCCTTGCCGATGCAATCGCCTATGGCGAAAAGAAGGGTGCTCGGATAATCATCGACATCGCCACGCTAACCGGAGGCTGTGCAGTTGCCCTGGGTAACTCCATTGCTGCGGTCATGGGCAACAATCAAAAACTTATCAACAAAGTAATCGAGATCTCGAAAAATACCGGTGAAGGATTCTGGCAGTTACCACTTTATGAAGAGTACAAGAAACAGATAAAGAGTGATGTCGCGGATCTGAAGAACTCGGGCGGTCGATACGCCTCAACAATAACGGCCGGGCTTTTCCTCCAGGCCTTCGTTGAAAAAGCAAAGTGGATACATATCGACGTCGCGGGTAAAGAACTCACCGACAAGAAAAGTTTTTATACGCCAGTTGGCGGTACCGGTTTTGGCGTACGTACCCTCTATGAATTTCTGAGACAATTATGATCTCATTTTAATGTAGCGGCCGGCACTATTAGTGGCCGTGTGGTTACGGCTGGTCTTCCAGCTCAGTCGTCCGAACACTACAGTTTTACGTAAGGAGAAATCTTGTTGTAGAGCTTGTCGCCTATGCCCTTAATCCTTTTCAGCTCATCCAGGGATTCAAATCTTCCCCTTTGTTCACGGTATCTGATGATCCGCTCGGCTAGCACTGGACCAATACCTGGTAAATCACACAACTCTTCGACACTCACCCTATTGAGCGAAAGCTCTAGCTTACCCTCCTCGGTCACAAGACAGGTGCTCTGCCGCAACTTCTCTTTTCTGATGAAATTTACTGCGTTTATTGCAATCAACGTACTTATGAGAATAAGTAAGACTATGACTTCTCTTCGCTTCACCTACAGCTCATCAGTAGCTCGATACTCCATACACGATTTTCAATACGAAACGATACATCAAGTCAAGGCTTTCCCTACTGCACTTATCGATTGTATCATGCTTTGTGTCCCAATAGGGGTAGTCAAA
>JBAUFP010000426.1:0-1572 GCA_049679205.1 bacterium
CGGCAGAGTATGATTATGCAAAAATCACTTCCGGGGAAAGACAAACCCTTGCCCAGCAATATCTCTACGCAAGTGCCGGACTATTATACAATCCTTTTTTAAGACCATCGATTAGCACGATAATAAACATAGATGACCAAGGATTCATGATCATTCCTAGTCTCAGTTACGCAATCCTCGAAAATACGGAAATCACCTTTGGATTGAATTACGCGATAGGCGCAGAAGAAAGCGAATTCAGGAACATCACTCAATATCGCGGTGTGGTGTATGTATGGGTGAAAACTTACTTCTAATTTACCATGGGTAAATTTGGATGCATACAGATGAAGGCAGATTCACACGGATTAATGTGGCGGAGCCACATTTTGATGCAAACGGATGAGCGCCGATGCAAACGGATAACTGCATCCGTCTGAATCTATTTGTCAGTTGACAAAGGGGGTGTCTTGGTTGAAACTATAGATTTATACAAAGATTATAAGATCGGTAAGGTCCTCTTCCCGGCTCTGCGGGGTATCGACCTAAAAATGGAGGACGGCGAGTTTACTGCAATCGCGGGCCCTTCCGGATCGGGAAAAACAACATTGCTAAATATCATCGGCTGCCTCGACGTACCGACAAAAGGCAAGGTTCTAATAGATGGCGTGAACATCAATGAACTCAGTTCAAAAGGAAAAGCCGAGCTGAGGAAGAATCAAATAGGTTTCATATTTCAGACCTTCAACCTGATACCGGTCCTCACTGCATATGAAAATGTTGAAATCCCGTTGATTCTCCTCAATCTAGAGCCAAACAAGAAGAAAGAGCAGATTGTCACGATCCTCGAAGAAGTCGGATTGGGTGATTTCATCAATCGCCGGCCCAACGAAATGAGCGGTGGACAACAACAGCGGGTGGCTATTGCACGTGCACTTGTCAAAGAACCAAGCATGGTCCTTGCCGACGAACCTACGGCGAATCTTGACTCGACAACGGCAAAAGAAATACTCGCACTCATGCAGGAACTGAACGACAAGCATGAGACAACTTTCATATTCTCGACACACGACCAGCTGGTAATGGATTATTCCCGAAGAACCGTCAACCTGAGGGACGGCAGAATAGCGGAAGATAAGATAAAAACAAGGAACAAGGGATGAAGCTGTTGAATATCGCCTGGCGTAATGTATTCCGCCACACAAGACGGACAATAATCACTGCCGCGGCTATTTCGGTTGGACTTTCATCAATGATCTTCATGAACACGATGATGAACGGCGCCGACAAAATGGCGTCGCGTAATATCATTGACTTCGAAACGGGTCACCTGGAAATTTTTGCCAGAGACTATTACCGTGAAGAGGGAGTGTTTCCACTCGATACGATCATTGAGAACCCAAGGTTTGTTGCTGACAAGATTGAAGGCATACCTGGAATCAAAGGAATCACCCCGCGTGTCAAATTTCAGGCAAGCATAAGCAACGGCATCGATGAACTACCTGTTCTTGGTATGGGCGTTGATATAGATAATGACCATCGAATTTTCGAAATCGCTAATTCAGTTGTAGCGGGCAGGTATTTGAAGAACTC
>JBAUFP010000427.1:0-6311 GCA_049679205.1 bacterium
GACCTGAACACATTAGGGCCGTAGCAGAGATTTTGGAATCGACGACCATTGTTTCAGGCTCGGCGACGATTGCTCAAAAGAAAGAAGGCATAAATTATGATGCTACACTATCGGCGGCTCAAGCAATGTTGAGGATCGCAAAAACAGAAGGGAATGGCGAGGGTAATTTCCGTTTTGCAGCGATTGCCAATTGCCCCGCGGATATCCCGTTCTTTCCGGCAAGTTATCATCGCGGCCGTACCTGTTTCATGATTGCACTGGAGAGTGGCGATCTTCTGGCCAGAGCAATGACCGCGACAGATGATTTCGCGAGTGCCAAGAAGAAGCTAACCTCGATACTGGAGAAGGAATACACCAAGGTAGAAAAGATCGCGAAACGCGTTGAAAAGCAGCACGGGCTTTGTTTCCGGGGTATTGATACGTCGCCCGCACCATCCATTCTGCGCAACGGAAGTGTTGCTTTGGCCATCGAGAAAATCGCTCAGGGTGAATTCGGCGCGCCGGGCACGCTGGCTATTTGCGGTATGATAACCGATGTACTGCGTTCACTGAGGGTTAGAAAATGCGGGTTTTCAGGATTGATGCTACCCGTCATGGAGGACTTCGGCCTGGCAAGGCGTATCGGTAAGCTTAGCATTGATGCGTTGCTCGTCTACTCGGCGGTCTGTGGTACTGGTTTGGATTGCGTGCCCCTACCCGGGAACATAGGGGTGAACAGAATCCGTCAGATACTACTTGATGTTGCTACCCTGGCATCAAGGTTGAATAAACCGCTTTCGGCACGGTTGCTTCCGATACCGGGTCGCTGTGCCGGGTCAGTGACAAAGATCGACTCGCCCTATCTTATTAATTGCCGGATACCGCACGTGTGATTGACAGGACATTGACATCTCCAAGAAAAATCCTATAATTGAGCGTGGCGACATACAAGAGAAAAGATGCACTATCCGGCTTGAAGCAGAAGCTGCCGGAACTCGAGGTTTTGCCTAATCAATTCAAGGGTTACAGTATCGCGATTGTCATTCCTGAGTATACATCTTTGTGTCCCCGTACGGGTTTACCCGATGCAGGTAAAATCACCATTGAATACGAACCAGATGCCGCATTTGTCGAGTTAAAATCGTTAAAGCTCTATATTCTCGGTTACCGTAATGTTGGGATCTTTTATGAGAATGCGGTGAATCGTATACTAAAGGATTTCGTAAAAGCAGTGAAACCACGTTGGGCAAGAGTCCGTGGTGAGTTCAATCCGCGCGGCGGTATTACTTCAATCATTGAAGCGAAATTTGGAAAACAGCGGAAGTGATGTTCCGCAAGTGCATTGACAAATAATTTGTTTTAGATATAATCCAAGCATGGATCAAGAGACGAAAAGGTTGTATGCCGACGCGCTACGCCTCTATGAAGAGGGCAAGATAAAGGAATCGATTGAGGTATTGAAACAGGTCGTCGGTATGTATCCCGAGTACCCCGATGTTCATAACGCGTTAGGCCTTGTCTATTCACTCGCCGGTAACCATGTTGAGGCGATAGAGTATTTCAAGAGAGCAACCCAATTGAATCCCTCTTATATCGAGGCGTACGTGAATCTCGCTATCGTCTATAACGAGCGATGTGAATTTGAAGAAGCAATACGGGCTTTTGAAACGGCGGCTAGGCTCGAGACGATGGAAAAAGGTTTTTCACCCAAACTGAAGGCCGAGCTAGCCAATTCCTATGCCCAGCTTGGCGACACGTATTACGAGCTTCAGGATTATAGTAATGCCAGGGATGAATACGAGAAGGCAGCAGGTTTGGCTCCAACGTTTCTTGATATAAAACTGAAGCTTGCCAAGACTTACGTGCAGCTGGGCGAATATACGTCGGCAGAAAAGTTGCTTCGTGATATCTTAGAAGAGAACACGGGCTATATGGAGGCGAAAACGACACTCGGGCTTTGCTACTATCGTCAGCATAAGTTTGCCGAAGCGAAAAATGAGTGGCAGGAGGTTTCCAGGAAGGATCCAATGAACATAAAGGCCAGGTCATATCTGAATATGTTAAAGGAGAAACAGAATGATTAAGAAATTGAAGAAAGTCGAGCTAAAGCGCTTTGAGAAATTACTCATCGATGAACGGCAGAAAATGCTGCGTGAATTGGAATATGAAAGCGATCAGATTTCAAAAACTCAGCTCGAGACATCAGGAGACCTGGCGGCGTACTCCAATCATATGGCGGATCAGGGTACTGAGACCGAGCGCCGGGAGATAACTTCTCAGATAATATCGACAAGAAGGGATACACTCTTTGAGATCGAACATGCGCTGAGGAAGATTAGTCAGGGCACCTATGGATTCTGCGAGCATTGTGGTAAATTAATACCGAAAAGACGGCTGAAGTTTTTGCCGCAGGCAAGAATCTGTATCAAGTGTTCATAGTAGACGCATTTCTCTTTCCTTACTGCAAAAACAAATGATCCAGAAGAAAAACCTGCAATCGATTCTGCTCTTCGTGTTTGTGTCCTTTTTTCTCGACCAGATAACGAAATTGTTTGCCGTAAATTATTTAAGACCGTTCGACCCGCCGGCCGAAATCATCGGGTCATTGTTGCGCTTGAAGCTCACTTTTAATCCCTATGGCGTGTTTGGCATTTCAGTTGGTTCAAATGAACTCTACTACGTGCTGTCCATAGTGGGTTTGGTGGTACTAAGCTACATCGCACTGACGATAAAGGACCGCGCCGGCGTTGTAGTTTTTGGATTACTCATTGGCGGAGCAATCGGGAATCTGATCGACCGTGTCCGGTTTGGTTATGTGATTGATTTTATTGACATGGGAGTCGGACATCTGCGTTGGTTTACCTACAATCTCGCCGATGCTTTTATTACCGGTGGCGCGATTTTTCTTTTGGCACGAGAATTCTTTCGTAAAAAGGCAATTGAATAGCTAAAAACTCAGCACGGTGCGATATATCTGCTGTCGGGCCAGTATATACTTCACATAGTTTCTTGTTTCATCATAAGGGATCAATTCAATAAACGTATCCGTCTCTGAATTTGGGTCGTTCCTGATCCATCGGCGTACACGTATCGGACCGGCATTGTAGGCGGCCAGCGAAAGCGGAATGGAATTGAATTCCTTTAGCATCTTTTTGAAATAATGCATACCGAACCGGATTGAAGTAACCGGATCCGAGTATGAGTAACCCGATGTTCCCAGTTCCGCCGCAATCATCTTTGCCGTAGAAGGAATTATCTGCATCAATCCCTTGGCATTTGCCGGTGACACGGCATGAGGATCAAAGAGACTTTCTTGCCATATCATCGCCAGGGATAGCGTCAATTCGGGATAGTTGTCCATGATAGTGAATGCGTAGCGAATCGGGTACTGCAGCTTAAGGAGTTCGCGCGGTAAGGTGTAGATATTGCGTTCTGCAGCACGGCTCTTTACGGTAAGGCAGTATCTTATTGACTGTTCGTCGGCCCCATACTGTGCGCACAGCCGGCTTAGATGGATCAAATCCTGGGGATTGTCCCCTTCGATCATTTTCAACTCGGCGATCGCATATTCGTATTCGTCCAATGCGAATAGCCTGATGGCATTTTTCATGCGGATCGAATCCGCATGCGTGAATGATAACATCGTATCACCGAATTGGTTCATCCAAACATTCATACGTAACGTATCCAGGAAAGTAGTATAACCGTAACGGCCGAGTGTGTAGTATGATAATGGAAACTTAGCTGGCAGGTATTGCTGCAGGCTTTCTACTGGCTCGGCCAGGCGCTCCTTGATCCTTATCTGCCAGTAGACGAACTCGGGTGCGTCGTGATTTTCCAGGACCTGTAGTGCTTTTCTCAAATCGCCGATCCTGAAGAGTTGCATGGCAGCCCGGAGTTTCGTGTTTCTCTCATTGATACGCAAGAATGTCTCCACTGCATTCAGCGTGTCGCCGATGTCTTCGAGCAGAAATGCTTTGCGTTTCAATCCCCGCACCGCATATTCCGATCCCTTGCGGAGATCGGCCAGCGTATCATAGACGCTTATTGCCCGCGCGTTTTCGTTCATCCTTTCGTATATTCTGCCCCGGTAATAGTAGGCAGCAGACCAGGAACAGGCCTCGAAATTCTTTAGGGCTCTGATATCTGACCTTGTGTCGTAGTAGATACGGCCCAGGTAGTAGCGGGCAGCATCATCCAATAGTCCCCGCCCCAGGTATTTCAGGGCCTTCGTGTATTCATTATTGTAATAAAGGACACGGCCGTACGCTCTATTTTCCTGCTCTGTCTTCGGTCGGACGTGCTCCAGCGCCTGGTAAGCACCCGGTGACTTCGGATAATCATTGATCAAGTTCCAGGCAGTAGCAAGCACCTTTTTTCTGTTTTTCCTTTTTTCGTGAACCCTCAACATAATGTATGTTCTCAGAGCCGGGTCTTTCAAGTTCTTCAGCTGAGCTTGGACGGCGTCCAGATCCGGGAGCTCGAGCAAGGTGTTGAACAATGCATCCTGATATTCACTAAAGAGATAATCACTGATCGAGTTGAGCAGGAAGAGAGCCCTGAGCGCATTTTCACAATCTTTCATTGCCAGGTATGCTTTCGCCAGGTAGATTAGCCGATAGTCTTCTGGTTGGATGTCTTTTGAAAGATGCTCGATGGCCTGGTCGAATATTTCGAGGTTGTAGTATGCAATGCCCTTGAGCAGTTCATCTTCGCTTGTGGCTATTACGCGCATCCAGTCTTTGGTTCTTATTAGTATCGTATTCCTCTCGAACGGTGATAATGGAATCGCCCAATCCGTGCTATCGAGCAGTTCTACGGCGCGGCCGTATTCGCGTTGATCAAGGTATATTCTGAGAAGCAGCGTATTGCGTTCGCTTGCATATTTTGGGTCAGAGACTTTATCCTTTAGAATGTGGTATGCACGGAGAGGGTTTTTCGAATAAATGCGTGCGGCCTCTCGTAGATATTCAAACTCGGGAAATTCTTTTATGGTAGGGCGCGGACATGAGATCACCAGCAACAGGACAATGATTAGCGCAGGATATCTCATGGATATCATTGTAGTCGACTGCGAGCGGTGGTCAAGGGCGGGGATAAAACAAATTCGAATTTCGAAGACAAAGAGCGTATTCTTGTCATAAAGAGCTTTTGGCCCAGTGTAGCAGGTTTTCGCTGCCGTAGGATGTGTCAATAATTGTACAGTTCGTCGGTCGTGAAGAAGAAATCAATTTCGCGTTGCGGGTTCTCATCGGGTGCAGATGCGTGGACAACATTTTCACCGACCGATGTGCCATACAGGTTGCGGACCGTACTGGGAGCAGCCTTTTTCGGATCAGTGGCACCTACCACCTCGCGCAGCTTGGGTGGCGCATCAGGAGCATTCAGACAGGCGACAACAATCGGGCCCGAGGATATGAAATTCACCAGCCAATCGTAGAAATCCTTTCCCTTGTGTATCTCATAGAATTTGCCGCCTCTTTCCTTGTCAAGCCAGAGCATTTTCATGGCGATTATCTTGAATCCCGCATCCATGATTTGTTTTAGAATATTGCCGATCAAGTTTCTCCTCACGGCATCTGGTTTAATGATTAATAGGGTTTTATCCATGCTCGAAGTATAGTCGGATTTTCGCGGTTGTCAATCGAATGCCCGTACCTTCATACTACATGATCGAGTTTCTGTGATGAGGTTTGACAAACAACGCAATCCATGTTATAATTATACGTGAAGCCTTTCCGTTCAATCTTCATTCTATTCGTCCTCGTGTTCCTTTGCTGTGTACGAACGGAAAAAGTCACCGAAGTAATCGATGGCGACACATTCAGGACCGAAACTGGTAGCACGGTACGCTTACTGGGGATCAATGCTCCGGAAATCCATGATTCGGGTGGCGATATTGCCAAACACATCTTAACCTTCCTGATAATGGATAGGCATGTCCGTCTGGAAAGAGACGTAACCGACCAGGATGACTATGGCCGTTTACTCAGATACGTGTTTGTCGGTGATGCTTTCGTGAATGCGGAAATGATTCGAATGGGATACGCCGAGCTCAGATTCTATCCACCCGATACTCTCTATCACGAGGGTATGCGCGAATTTGAAAAGACCGCCATAAGAAACCGACAAGGACTATGGGCTTTTCCAGTATTCCAGATTTCCGACACGACGGGCACGTTTAGCGGTGAGGTTCTAAAACAGAATAAGGATGTTGATGTTATTTCCTGGCGTGATGCAGCAAAATACTACGGCCAGACGGGGACGGTTGAAGGTAAGATTGTCGCTTCGAACAACACCGGTAAAGTGTGTTTTCTCAATTTCCATAAGGA
>JBAUFP010000428.1:0-1942 GCA_049679205.1 bacterium
GGGTAATCTCGGGCCCGGCGATACAATGCATATAGATATCTCGAACGATGATGTTAACTGGTCGAACTTATTGAAAATAGCTGAGGGCGCAGACACAAACGTCTGGCAGACCGCACGCATTGGTCTGCAATCTTACGATACATACAACACGGCACGCATCAGATTCCGCTACGAGGATCGACCAAATGGGATGATCAACCAGTTTAACTGCAATTTCTGGCTCGATTCAGTACAGGTTATCAATTATGACACGATACCTGAGACCGTGGTCTTGAACGAATTGCTGGTCGATCCAGAGATGCTGGACCATAACAACAACAGTAATTTCTCTGACAATGATGAAGAATTCATTGAGGTTTACAATAAAACAGGAAGTTTTATCGACGTTGGCAATTATGAAATACAGGATGCAATCGGTAATAATACACTGAGCATACCGGCCGCTTTCACAGTTCCTGATTCAGGATATCTATTACTCTATGCCAGTGGAGAATTATACGTCTTTGACGTCAACGCCGATACCCAGGCAACCGGCTCATGGCTCGGCACCTGGCCGGATCTGGACAATACCGGTGACACGATACGCCTGTTCGATGACGCGTCTAACGAGCTCGACAGTAAAGGATATACAAGCAATGACGTCTTCCCTGACTTTTCGATCGCACGTTTGCCAAATGGCAGCTACAACTGGGTGAATAATGCCTTCCCCACACCAGGCCAGGACAATGGTGCACAATACATCTGGTCCATTGCTTATGCGTTCAGAGATCTGGACTCGAATTACGTACCCGACCTTCTCGATTCAACGGTCACGATAACCGGTGTAATCACTGTACCGCCCGGCATCTACTCAGATATTGAAGCTTATGTTCAAGACTACAGCGGTGGCGTGTGCTTGTTCGGTGATTTCTCAGTGCCATTGAATTATGGTGATAGTATCACGGCAACGGGTACGGTGGACCAGTACCGTGGCAAAAATGAACTGGCTGATTTCACGTACACGGTGATCGGCAGCGGCACATTACCCGATCCAATTGATGTGGACGGCAACATACTCAGTACCGAATACTATGAAGGTTCCCTGGTTAAGGTCAAGGTCTCCTACATGTCAGGCTTCATACTAGAAGGAAATCAGGATTACATAGCTTTTGATACCTTGAATAATCAATTCACGATATGGATCGACTCCTACACTAATATTCCCGGTAGTTTAGCACCGCTCGACACCTTTACCCTCACCGGTATCAAAGGACAGTATACATATTCCTCACCGCCTAATGATGGCTACCAGCTGATGCCGCGCGACACTTCGGATTTCTCCCACCTATTCACGCCCGAGATAAAAGACATCGGCGATGTACAAGATGTCGGACCAGATGGCGTGAGCTCAAAATACGTGGACAGTGTTGTCACGGTGGAAGGAGTACTGACCGGTCCCAATTACATTTTCACCGCCGGCAGTCCTAGTTTTTACATACAAGATAGCACCGGCGGCATTAACGTATACAGTCCTGAAGGTGATTCCCTTTTCGATGCCTATATCGATTCTTTGGGGGCGCGTTTCAGGGTCACGGGGACGGTTACTGAATACCGCGGCCTGACTGAAGTTGCCAACGGCTATGCTTGGTTCACGGGTATGGATACGGTTCCCGAACCCAGGCAAATCTTGCCCAACTGGTTCCTGACCGAAGGCATGGAGAGCTTCCTCGTTGAAATGACCGGTGTTATCACGAGCACAGCTTACCAGACTGGTGATGGTTTCAACTTCGATGTTCTCAATGGTGATGCAGGCATAACGGTGCGCTTCACAACTGCATCCGGCATCAATCCCCAGAGCATCATTAAGAATGACAAGAAGACCTTCACCGGCATTGTCGGGCAATACGATCCCGAAGAACCCTATACTACAGGATACCAGCTGCTCTTACGCTTACCCGATGAT
>JBAUFP010000429.1:0-18700 GCA_049679205.1 bacterium
GGATGTGGGGCGGTTCTCGAGCGAATATTTCCTGCGCAAAATAATTGAAGTAATCTGACCACCATTTGTTGATATCCAACGTGCGGCGTAGGAGCAAATGAGACTTGATCCGTTCCCTTATCTCTGAACCTGATGCTTGTAGTATCAGCTGCAGTGAGGTGATCCAACCCTCAGAATGCTCTTCCAATGTTCTGAGTTCATCTTGCTCCAGGGAAATGTCATGGATTTCTTTAAATAGTTGATATATTTCATCACGGTTGAATTTCAACGCGGCGTCTGTTAATTCAAAGAGTTCATTGCGTGCTTTAAGGTTTGCCATTATAAAATTGGGTTTTTGGCGCGTGGCGATGATCAGGTGTAGATTGCGCGGTGCGTGGTTCAGGAGGTAGTTCAAAGCCTCATCTATTCTTCTCGAAGGGTCTATGTTATGGTAATCGTCAAGCACAATCAGTAGCTCACTGGATATGTTTTCAACGAAGTCATTGATGAATGTACCGATGATCATTTCGGTATAGCCGTTCGGATACGCGAGCGTTTTGAGAATGGTCCGGGTCCGGCGGCCAAATCGGGGATAGATTTTTCTCAGACCGGTGCTCAAGTAGGAAAGGAAAAGTGTCAGCTCTGAGTCGTGTGCCTCAAGATGGTAGCATACAGTTGGCATTTCGACCTGGGTAATGAATTGAGCAAGCAGCGTTGTCTTGCCATATCCGGCACCAGCATTTATTAAGATCAGTTTCTTATCGATATTGTCTTTGAGCAAACCGATAAGGCGCTCACGTTTGATAGTATTGGGTTTAACCTGCGGTATTTGCAGCTTCGTTTTGAGTATCATATATACACGTCCTCTCCGATCTAAGAATATACCAGTTGCCAGACCATGTCAAGGCAGCATAGGTCATGAAAATTGCACCGTAATCGTGATTCGTAGATCGTATTCGTCACCTATCCCCATGCTCGAGCGAAAAAATGCAGCATATTCACGGTTGTTTTGCTGTATCCATTCGAGTAACACTTGTTCAAGCGCCACGTGGCATTAAATGAACGTATCCACACGCTTTGCCTACGATCTACGAAATACGAATACGATACACGCTTGCAATGTCGTCTTGACATACCTGCTGAAATATGTATAATAAATCATGAGAATTGTGTCGAATTTTCGGCCAGATAAGGAGGCTCGATGTACGGTATCGTGATGTTTATCCACGTATTGGTCTGCATAGTCCTGATCATCGTTGTCCTGGTGCAGCAGACTAAGGGTGGAGGCATGGGTAGTGTGTTTGGTGGCGGTGGCGGTACGGACACGCTATTCGGCGGCAAAGGCGCGACGCCGTTTTTCGCCCGCCTCACGACCGGTCTAGCGGTCGCATTTTTTGTGACATCATTGACCCTGGTTCTGCTCTCACGCCGGCCAGCACCGACAAGTGCGGTTGAAAAAGGACTGCAGGAGATGCCGGTGCAGCCTGGACCAGGAGTTACCGAAGAACAGCCAGTGATTCCCGGAGAAGAGCCAGTTTTTCCTGATGAAATACCTGGAGGCGAATAGTGTTTGCGGTTATTGAGACCAAGGGATTTCAATTTGTCGTTACAAAAGGCGAGAAGATAAAGATCCCGGCGATTATTGCCGAAAAGGGTAAAGAAGTCGAGTTTGAGAAAGTGATGATGATTAAGGATGATGGCAAAACACTGGTCGGAAAACCCTATGTGAAAGGTGCAAAAGTAAAAGTTATTGTGAGGGAATGCGGCCGGTTACCAAAAATTATTGTCATCAAGTTCATCAGAAAAGAGAAGTATCGGCGAAAAAGAGGTCATCATCAGGATTTTTGCGAAGTCGAAATAACAGATATTCTTAAATAGCGTTGGCATAGGAGGTTAGTGTGGCGCATAAGAAAGGTGTTGGTGCATCAAGGAACGGGAGAGATTCGGCGGGCAAGCGTCTTGGTGTGAAAAGATTTGACGGTCAGATAGTCCAGACCGGAACGATGTTGGTGCGTCAGCGAGGCACCGCAATTCACGCTGGTATGAATGTAGGCGTTGCCAGTGATTACACTTTATTCGCCCTTTGTGCTGGTAAGGTAAAGTATGGCTACAAAAGGGGCGGACGCAGGATAGTCTCGGTCATACCGTAAGCACAAAATCCTTCAACAAAACTAAAACGTTAAGCGGTTAGAACGGAACACGTATTGGTGGTACGCAGATCGTGTTCGTTTTACGAATTTGTGCCTCCCCTTTGGCGTTGAAAGATCACATACCTAAAGGCTTCTTTGCACTGCTCTGCAAAATAGAATTTTGTATTAATTTCGCTTTCCGCAATTCGAAATTCGAAATTTTTGGTCGGTGTCCGGCTTCCCTTGACATCCAGCTATTAGCTATTATAATATTGTGTATGAATAAGGGTAAATAGCATGGACCGAAGAAGCGAACTCCAATACCGCCCAGAGTTGAGACATTATATATTGCCGACTCTGAAATATTATCTCAAGCTGATCGAATTGCCCAATCTGGAGATTGAGAATTTTATGCGTCATGAATTGGAAGCGAATCCAATCCTTGAAGAGATGCCTGTCGAAGAGACGTCTGAATCTGATGAGAGTGAGACATCTGAAGATGAGAGTACGCCTGAAGATCTGAAGGAGATTGAAGAATTCAACATCGCGGAATTGTTCGCTGATGTACCGAGTGTGGTTCATGAAAGCAACCCAGATGAGATGAATCCGCTTGAAAATGTAGCCGCGCAGGGCGATAAGCTTAATGATTATTTGCTCAGGCAAGCCTTTACAGCATTTCAGGAGCAGGATTTAAAATTGGCGCGTCTGATTATTTCCAACATCGAGGATGATGGCTATTTAGCCGCGTCACCCGAAGAAATAGCGAGTGAGGATTATGATATCAATGATGTGCTACGTATCATAAGAAGAATACAGCGTTTTGACCCGATTGGATGCGCGTGGCGTAATAAGACGGAACCATTACTCATCCAATTGGCGGTATTGGGTTGTGCGGATGATTCGATTGAGTGCACTCTGGTTCGGGAATATCTGAAGGACATCAAAAGCAACCGCCATCATGAAATACTGAAGGCGTTGAACATCGATGAAAAGCGGTTCCTGAAAGCACGTGAGATGATTCTTAAATTAGACCCCAAACCCGGCTGGCGCTATTCGAATGTAGCTTCAGGGTATGTGTCGCCGGATTTTATCATTAGGTGGCGTGATAATCACCTAATAGCACATCTCAACGAGGATACGATGCCGCGGGTCAGGTTGCGCCGGCAATATGTTGAAGTGTTGAAGAACCCGAAGGGCGTACCGCGTGAACAGCTGGAGTTCATAAGACAACGTGCCCGCGCCGCACAGCATGTGATTATCGCTATCGAGCAGCGCAGAAAGACAATGGTTAGAATACTCGATTCCCTGCTTGAATACCAGCGTAATTTCTTTGAAAAGGGTTATGATTACTTGAAGCCGATCACGATGACCGAGTTCGCCCGGCAGCTGAGCGTGAATCCATCAACAATATCAAGGGCTCTCGCTAATAAGTACATCGAATCGCCACAGGGTATTCATAAATTGAAGTTCTTTTTCAATGCACCGATCGGCGATACTGATAAACGCATAGTGTTCCAAAAAATCCAAGAGATCGTGGATAACGAGGATAAATCATCACCCTTGTCCGACACCCAGATCGGCCAGAAATTGGGGCGGCAGGGGATAATGATTTCAAGAAGGACGGTTTCCAAATACCGTGACATGATGGGCATCCCGACCCATCAATACCGCAGTTAATAATCCTGAATAGCATTAGATGCTGCAGAGAGGTTGTTTAATAAGGCCGTACTCTGTGGTGTTCGTTTTTTTGAATCATCTTTGCGTTATTAGCTTGAAAAATAGGGAACCTTATCTATAATAACGTATGCTGACGGTTGTAATACTAGGTCTCACCACATGGTTTAACTGGCAAACACTGAAGACCGATGACTTCACAGTGATCTACAAGAAGGAATACTACGGGGAAGCCCTTCATACATTACAGAATCTCCAGTACTATAAGAATAACATGAAAGGCATCATCGGTGACGGCCATCGTAATCTGCCGGTGGTGATCGAAGATGTGGGCGCGGTGAGTAATGGTTTTGCCAACCCGATATTTCATAATGTCCATGTTTTTACACACGTACCTGGATATTCATATCGTATGGAAGGTATGGAGAGTTGGTCCCGTACGGTCACGCTACACGAGTATGCGCATATCCTTCATTTGTCGAAGACCAGGGGGCTGTCAAAAATACTGACCGATATCTTTGGTCCAGTCTTCGCGCCCAATCTCTATTCTCCGGGTTGGATAACCGAAGGTATTACCGTGTTCTGCGAATCACAGAGCAGTCCCTACGAGGGCCGTTTGAACGACGGGTTCTTTGATAGCTATATTGGTGCACGCGTACACGAAGACGCCATGCCGTCAATTGTCGAAGCGACAAACACACCGCATGATTTTCCGTTTGGTACATACTACTTGTATGGCGGTGAGTTCTTTGCTTTTCTGGCGCAGAAATATGGTGAAGACAAATACGCCGAGTTTTTCAGTAGGTATGGTTCGTATTTTTGGGCGCCTTTGTCGGCGGTATTTCCTTTTTCTGGTCTGGATATTGCTGCGCGTCACACTTATGGCAAATCTTTTCCCGGTCTTTTCCATGAATGGCAGCAACAAGAAAAGGACCGCTATCAGGTCTGGCAGCCGGCCGGCCTGAAGATGACTGATCAAGGCTGGTACATGTATTCGCTACAGGAAGAGAAAGGAAAACTCTACTATGTACGATATCGTCCAGTCAAGGTGGATGGCTTCTCCGGAAGAATTTTGACTCATATCGTCGAATTCGATCCCCAAGATGAGAAGGAGAGGATTATTGCGTCTTTGAGTACTGTGATTAGCACTCCGATGAGAATACTTGATAGTAATCTGTATTATACAACCCGCGAATTCGCCCGGGGCTATTCGAACGTTTATTATGGTGGTTTTGGAATTGTGGCGAATCTGCACGAGCGAAATATCGAGACTGGGGCCGACCGGATTTTGTTGACCGATAATATACGCGGTTTCTGTATCCTGCCTGATGGCCGTATTTTGTATAGCAGGGATAAGGCCCATGGTTTTGGTTCAGAGATGTGGCTCTTGGAGGGGCACGATAACAGAATGCTCTTCGAGACCGAATTGCTCATCAATGAACTGGATGCGAATGATGATTATATTGCTGTGGTTGCACGCAGTGATTTCGAGAATTGGAATTTGTACCTGCTCGATTACGAGAGTCAGGCTTTCGTGTCCGTTATTAATACGCCGTGGGTTGAGGGTAGCATCAGCCTGGCCGGAGATGCACTTTTGTTTACGGCAAATTACGATAAGGTATATGGGATCTACTGTTACGGTCTTTCATTGGGCAATGTTTACCAATTGACTGATGGTGGTTACGCTGACCATGGTGTGGTCATCGGAGAAAATCTGTACTTCAAAGGCATGTCAAAATGGGGCTTTGACCTGTACAGAAGCGAGCTGCAGCCGCGGCGAATTGAAACCCCGAAAGCCGCACCTCCGGTTAAGCCGGATTTCGGAGAGATAGAACTTGCTTTTAGCAGAGGTGGGTACGGCGATGTCGTGAAGACCCTGGTGCCTTCGGTGCGCGTACCGTTTATTTTGCCCACCGAGCGTGATCTCAGCGCCTGGGCATTTGGTTTGGTGTTCCTGGGCGGGGATGCCACAGATGAAAATATCTATGGTGGTTTTCTCTACCGCGATCCTGATGAAGAGGACATGGTTTTCAACCTCTTGTGGCAGTCACGGTTCTTCACACCTTTAGACATTTCTTTTTTCTACGATTATAAGAGCTCATTTGAATACACGGTTTCCTATCCTGCGTTTCTGAGCCTGGAATACGGGTTCTCTAATTTAACTTTGTTCCTCGACGGTCGCATATTTGATGGTCTCGCGCGCAAAGAATTTTCACCGGGATGCGGTATTAGTTTCCGCTATCCATATACCGCTTTGTCGGCGAGCTTTGCTTTGCCGTTTGAGCGACAGGCATGGGGTTCGGACATTCACCGTAGTGCACAGCAGATTGCCTTGAGCCTGCAACAATTTCTTGCCGGTGGCGAGTTCCGGGTCTTGGGCCGGGCTTATATTGACCGGCATAATCCTGAGATTCCTGATTTCTCAATCCGGGGTTATGATACCATTCGTTCCCGGCGGGCATTGATCTTGAGCACGGAATACGTCCACCGTCTGTGCCAGTTGCGTAAGGGACTCTGGAACCCAAATGTCTATGTTGAAGACCTTTACTGGGCCGTATTTGTGGACTATGCCTGGACAGAAGAAGGGACAACGCATTATTCAGTGGGTTGTGAACTCAGGCTCGAGGCTAAAGCCGGCTTTGGCTTTTTACAGCTGGTGCCTAAGCTGGGTATTGCCCTCACAGAATCCGAGAAAATACAGGTATTCTTTGGCATTTCTCCATCTATACCGATTTAAGCCTAGGGGTTTTTGCTTGACTTTTGTAGGCTTTTGTATATAATTAAGTGTAGAAATAAATGGTACTTAAGCATATTCTATACCAGGGTTTCCGCAACTTGGCGGATGCGGGAATTCAGTTCGCGGACGATTTCAATTACATGATTGGTGACAACGGTGCGGGCAAGACCAATCTACTCGAAGCCATCTTCTATGCCGGAAATGCGTCGTCATTCAGAGAGAATGAAGAACGGAACCTTATTCGTTTTGAGGCGGACTTCCTGAGGGTTGAAGCCACGGCTGATGAGGATCGAAGTGCCGCGGTCTTTCTCGACAAAAACAGAAAAAAAATTACCCTGGGTGGTAATAATGTGCCACGGATCAGCGATTTCATTGGCTGGCTTGCCGTTATTATTATGTCAATTGAAGATATCTGGATCGTGCGCGGTGCGCCGGCAAAGCGTCGTGCGTTTCTGGATTGGGCGATCGCTAAGCTCTCACCCGCATATATTGCTGATTTGATTGAGTACCGTAAGATCGTGCGCCAGAGAAATAAATTCCTGCAGTCGGTGAACGAGAATGGTAGCAAGAAGCTCTTTGATGTTTTGGACGAACAGCTGATAAAGTGCGGCAATGAAATATATCGAAGGCGTGCGGCCAGATTGCCGGAATTGAGAACGAAATTCGCGGAGTTTGGCACCAATTTCAGTTTGAAGAAATTTGATGTTGATTATCAGAGTTTTTGCACAAATATGGAATTAAATCAGGACTTATTGAAACGAGTGAGACTGAGAGAGATTGCACTAGGCCAAACAGTCATCGGGCCACATCGTGATGATTTGTTTTTGTCGATAAACGGCCGGGCAATGCAGCAGTACGCGTCCGAAGGTGAGGAGCGTGCTGCTTCGATTTCGCTCAAGCTGGCCGAGGCGGAAATGCTCTATCAGTCCAGGGGCGAGAGGCCGATCCTTCTGCTTGATGAAACGAGTGCCGAGCTCGACCGCAAGAGGCGGGATATACTATTGGGATTGTTGAAGGGGCAAGTTTTTTATGCCAGCACACAGATGCCATCACTAAAACCGGTTTCGGATAAGGCGAGCCGTCTCTTTAATATCGAACGGGGTGTCGTTGAAGTTTCCTGAACGTATTAATCGGATAGTTCCGCGCGTGCTCAAAGATATGGATATCAGTGGCAAGGTAAGAAACTGGCAGGTTGTCGATAAATGGGGAGATTTAGTTGGTCCTAAGATCGCGCGTCATGCCCAGGCAGTGAGTGTGGATTCGGAAAACTTGTTTGTCATGGTCGATAACCCGGTTTGGCAGAGCCAATTATTTATAATGAAGTCCGAGATACTAAAAAAAGTCAGGAAGTTGGACGGTAGGATCAAGGATATTAGATTCATGATATCGGATACCCCAATGACAAGGAGACAGCGTGAAAAGAAACACTAAGCGTGGAAATGCGCGTAGTAGAATGGAAGAAAAGAACAAGCATTCCCAGCACTACGATGCATCGAAGATTCAGGTGCTCAAGGGTCTGGAGGCGGTGCGCAGACGGCCGGCCATGTATATCGGCGATGTTGGCTTGCGCGGCTTGCATCATTTGATATTTGAAGTCGTTGATAACGGCATTGATGAAGCCCTGGCCGGATTTTGTGATCACATAAGAGTGATAATCGATAATGATGTGATTGAGATTGAGGATGATGGCCGCGGTATTCCCACGGATACCCATCCGACACAAAAGAAATCAGCGCTTGAAGTAGTCATGACCATGCTTCATGCCGGTGGCAAATTCGATGATAAGGTATATAGCATCAGCGGTGGGTTGCACGGCGTGGGTGTGTCTGCGGTCAATGCACTTTGTGAATCATTGGAGGTAGAGGTCTATCGTAACGGAAAGGTCTACTACCAGAACTACAAATACGGAAAACCCGAGGCACCGGTTAAGACCCGCGGTAAGACGAAGAAAACCGGGACCAAGATTATATTCAAACCCGATTCAGGAATTTTCAAAAAGGTAGAGTTCAAGAAAGCAATCGTGGGTCAGCGGCTCAGGGAACTGGCATTCCTCAACAAAGGCTTGAAGATCGACCTCGAGGATAAAGCGGCGCAGACAAAGGAAAGATTTCTTTCCCATGGCGGGGTCCTTGATTTAGTTAAATATCTGGATTCCGGCCGCACCAGATTGCACAAACCTATTTACTTCGCCGAGACAAAAGAAGATATCGACATCGAGGTGGCACTCGAATACAATGACAGTTATCTCGAAAATATTTTCACGTTTGCTAATACAATCAACACCCATGAAGGCGGCACTCACTTGATAGGATTCAAATCTGCTTTGACCCGGACATTGAATGATTATGCCCGGCGCCACAACCAGCTGAAGGATAATTTGTCGCTGTCCGGCGAAGACACCCGGGAAGGTTTGACTGCGGTCGTCTCGATAAAAATCAAGAACCCGCAGTTTGAAGGGCAGACAAAAACCAAATTGGGTAATGCTGAAGCCAAAGGGGCCGTTGAGTCGCTGGTAAACGAAAAACTATCATCATTCCTTGAGGAAACACCAAGGGTGGCAAGTGTGGTTATGGGTAAGGTTTTGTCTGCGGCAAGGTCACGGGAGGCAGCCCGCAAGGCACGGGAGCTGACGCGGCGTAAGTCACTTATTGATAGTGAAACGCTGCCCGGCAAGCTGGCGGACTGTTCGTCCGGTAATCCAGAGGAATGCGAGATATTTGTTGTTGAGGGTGATTCGGCAGGGGGTAGTGCCAAACAGGGCAGAGATCGGAGATTCCAGGCGATATTGCCGCTACGTGGTAAAATCCTGAATGTCGAAAAGAGCGGTTTGAACAAGATCCTCAGTAACAATGAAATAAGAACGCTGATTTCAGCAATCGGTTGTGGCATCGGGGACGATGAGTTTGACATCGCGAAAGTACGATATAGGAAAGTAGTTATCATGACTGATGCCGATGTTGACGGTGCACATATCCGGACATTGTTGCTTACGTTTTTCTTCAGATTCATGAAGGATTTGATTGACGGTGGCATTATCTATATCGCACAGCCACCGCTGTATCGTCTACAATATGATAAGACTAGTGAGTATTTGTTTTCCGATGAAGAATTACAGCGTTTTCTTAAGAAACGCGGTGAGAAAAAATGCGACATCCAGCGCTACAAAGGTCTGGGCGAAATGAATCCCGATCAACTCTGGCAGACGACAATGGATCCAGAGAAGAGGGTTCTTAAAAAGGTGACAATGGAAGACGCGGCCGAGGCAGATAGGCTTTTCTCAATTCTCATGGGGGGTGAGGTCGAACCGCGCCGAAGATTCATTGAGGAAAATGCCCGTTATGTTGAAAACTTGGATGTGTAAGGGGGATAAATGGACCGTACGGAATTACTAAGAGAACTGAGTGAAGCATTTGGGATTTCAGGCTATGAGGATAATGTTGTTGAAATTCTCAAAAAGCATTTCGGTAAACGGGTGGCTATAAGTCGGGACCGTATTGGTAGTGTCATTGCGCGCAAGGAAGGAACGAACCCGCGCCCGAAGATAATGTTTTCCGCCCATATGGATGAAATTGGATTCATGGTTAAGGAAATCACCAAAGAAGGATTCATTAAGTTCCTACCCATCGGCGGCTGGTGGGCAGGTAATGTTCCAGGACTGAAAGTGATGGTCAAGACGAGCAAGGGTGCGGATATTCCGGGGGTGGTAGGACTTAAGCCCATCCATGAACTCACGCCCGAAGAGCGGAAAAAGCTCCCCGAGATAAAGGACATGTACATCGATGTCGGAGGAGCAAAAGATTACAACCCAAAGGATAAGCTGGGAATAAGACCGGGGGATCCGATCATACCCCAAAGCGGTTTTGAACGACTGGCAAACAGGAATCTTTTGCTGGGTAAAGCATGGGACGATCGTGTTGGCTGTGCGCTGTTGATTAACCTTCTGGATAACATTGAAGGAATAGAACACCCGAATACCGTATATCTAGTCGGTTCGGTCCAGGAGGAGGTCGGCCTGCGCGGCGCGCGGACTTCCGCATACACGATTGAGCCGGATATCGGTTTTGCTCTGGACGTGAGCATATGCCGTGATACGCCGGGCAATGAAGGTGATGCCGTGGAAAGATTGGGCGGCGGCGCCGGTATTTTGATTCACGATTCGACCATGATCCCCCATGTTAAACTAAGGGAGTTCGTTTGCGAACTCGCCGAGGCGAATAAGATACCTTATCACTTTACTTCTATCAAAGGCGGCTATGATACCGGGACGATTCACCTCACGAAGTTTGGTGTCCCATGTTTGGCTTTGGGGGTTCCTACTCGTTACGTACATTCTGGGTCGAGTGTTATTTCCCTCGAAGATTACGATAATATCTTAAAGTTGATAACGTTAATCGTAAAGAGTTTGAATAAAGATGTGTTGGAAAAACTTCTTGGATAAGGAGGAGGAATGACCAAGAGAATCATCAAACCAGGGGCAATTTATGACATATGGACGACAACGAAGGACTGTCTTGAAATACTCGGCGATCCCCACTGGGCGCGATTCCTCTTACTCTCAATTGGCTATCACCGCTATATGCTGAATTATAGTATCTACGCCTACTTGATCCTACCGGATTCGTTTTATCTGGTTATACAGCCGAGCAAGATGTTTTCGATTTCCAAAATCATGAAGTTGATAAAAGGCAATTTCGCACGAAAGTATAATGAATACAAGAAACGCGAGGGCACAGTGTGGAGTCAAAGTTTCGATGCGGAAATCGTTGAAAGCGTTGATGACCTGAACGAACGCCTTGAACATATTCACTCGTTACCGGTAATAAGAGAGATAGTCAAGGAACCCGGACAGTACGAATTCTCGAGCTACAACAACTATCACAAGGCACGACGGACGAGCGTGCAGCTGGTTATCGACCAGCTGCCCAAAGGGGTTGGTTAAGAATAACTAAGAGTAGTAGCGAAAGACAAGTTTGGGATAAATTCTGGGCCGGTAAACACCCAGATGCTATCTACCCACCCGTAACAAACATCGTCGAGGAACTCAAGAACATCACCGACATTGCTGGAAAACGAATTCTCGAAGTCGGCGCTGGCACCGGGCGCGATGGTCTGAAAATGCAGAAACTTGGTGGGGATGTCTCGCTTTTGGACTATTCGGACGAAAGTCTTGGGCTCATTCAGCTGCTGGCAAAACAGGGTGGGATAAAGCTCATCATGGGCGATGCTCGGAGCTGCCCTTTCGATAGTGCCACGTTTGACATCGTATTCCACCAAGGTTTGTTAGAACACTTTCCGTCACCCTATGTTCTCTTGCGCGAGAATCACAGAATTTTGAGGAAGAACGGCCTCTTGATTGTTGATGTTCCGCAGACCTTTCATATCTACACATTGATGAAACATATTCTCATCGGCTTGGGTTTATGGTTTGGGGGGTGGGAGAGGCAATTCACAGTCACATCATTGACAAGGCTCTTGCGCAGTTTGGGATTTCAACCGGTATACGCGTACGGAGATTGGTCACGACCGGGGATATGGTATAAGATGTTAAGACAGGTATTGATGAAATTAAGAATCAGTCTCCCGATGTATCCACGCTACCTGGGTTCACTGACCGAGAGATTTTACAGCCTGCAGGATGAGTGGAGAAGGAAGAGGCTCTTCCTATTTACCGTGCTCTCCGTGGGTGTCGTTGCCCGAAAGGTTTAAGTTTTATCTTGGCAGATTGGTGAAAAAGGGCGTGCCCTCTTCGGTTAAAGAGAAGTAGACTGGATTCTTTTTCCTACCCCGTCCATACCGTGAAATAATATAGTCAACGTAATCGAGAGTTGCCGGAATCTCTGGTACGCGATTGAGCCGTCGGACGAGTCCAGGTCCAGCATGATAGGCGGCGAGAACCAGTTCAAGGTCGTCTCCAAACACGTTGAACAGATAGCCCAGGTATTTGACCCCGCCTTTGATATTTTCTCGTGGATTGTAGGGATCCTTTACACCTAGGCTTCGGGCGGTTTCCGGCATCAGCTGCATCAATCCAATGGCTCCGCTGCTTGAGACCGCGCGCGGATTGAATTCGGATTCTTTCTTGATAACAAGCTTTACGAGTTCGTCATCGACATCATACAGCTGGCAGTAATGCATGATAATGTGGTCATAATCAGTGCAGATGAATTCTTTCCCTCCCTCCGTCGTTGTCTCGACCGCCGGGATGTTGGTGAATAGTACATTCCCGGTCTTAGTAGTCGAGATGATTTGCCCAATTATTAGTAGTATAATCATTGGCAAATATTACATATTATTAACATTTTGTCAAGACTTAAGATTCAGAAAAATTCATTTTCGTCAAGCACTATGGAGATATTCGTGATGGTGCTTCGTGATTACGTTCTTATATCGAATTGAGGGCTATTTCTACGAGCAGTGTCTAGGTCTTAAGGCCGATTACCTCATACACCTCGACCGGCCGGCTGATGTTCTTGAGTTCAACCGGCGGTAGCTTGTCTACATCAATGAATTCCCTGGTGCATGCGTAGGTTGAACGGCTTATTAGTATTTGCCCCGGTTTGGCCACGCTTTCCAGGCGCGAAGCCAGGTTGACCGCGGTGCCGACCACGGTGTATTCCATTCTCTTAATGCTGCCGATATTACCCGCGATCACCTCGCCAGTGTGAATTCCGATGCCAATTTCGAATAGCTCACGCACCGAAACATCGAGCTTATCGTGCCATTGTTCCTTGAGTTGCCCTACCATTTTCTTCATACCGAGGGCCGCTTTGATTGCGCGCAACGCATCGTCATCGTGAGCAACTGGTGCGCCAAAGATCGCCATGACGCAGTCGCCAATGTATTTATCCAGTGTCCCTTCCTGAAGAAATATCTCTTCGGACATGCTGCTGAGGAAATCGTTAAGAATCTCAACCGAGGTTAACGCATGAATCCTTTCGGTTAATGAAGTATAACCGCGGATGTCACTGAAGAGAATGGTCGCGGTGCGGCTCTCTCCCCCCAATGAAACCGTCTTCTCATCAGACATTATTCTACTGACCACATTGGGTGAGAAGAAGCGTTGCAGTCGATCACGGATTTTCTCCTCTTCTTTTACCTGTGCGTACAGCTGAGCGTTCTCGATAGCGATGGCAGCCTGGTTGGCAAACGAGATCATGAATTCGATATCGTCGCGGTCAAATTTCTTGTGGGCTACTGGGGTGTCTAAGTAGATGATACCCATTTTTTGTTTCTCTTTGGAGATGAGTGGTACGCAAACAACCGAGCCTATTGCATAACTTATAACGCTTTCCTGACTCATAAATCGATCATCTTTTGTTGCGTCCTCGGTGTTGACCGGTTGGCCCTCCTTGAAGGACTGCCAGGCGATGGTTTGGCTGATGCCGTGTGTCTTTGTGGTATCGAGTTCACCGCCCATGTTACGGGCGACCTTGACCTTCAGCGTATTCGATGTTTCGTCATGGAGCATGATAAACCCACGCCGTGCCTGAAGGATCTTGATTGCCAGATCCATGAGCAGGTTTAAGAGGACATTCAGGTCAAAAACAAAATTGATGATTTTACCGACCTCGCATAGGGTCGACGCGATTTCCTTCACCTTTTCTGCTTCCGCTAGATTATGCTGGTATTGGCTGAAGTAGCTCTGGATTTCATCTAGTGATTTGGCTATCGTTTCCTTGTTGGCTCCTTTTTGCATCTCAGCTTTGATTGATTCGATTTTGGCGGGAATGTCGATTTTGTAACCGACCACGCGCGATGGTTTCTTAGGTGCCGGCACCTGGTCCAGCTTGTCTTCATCAACAAATGTGACCAGTGTGTTTCCCAGTTGAATTTCATCACCGTAATCGAGACGCGTTTCAGTAATGCGGGTGCCGTTGACGAATGTGCCATAACGGCTCTGGCGATCGCGGACGTAGTGAAAGACGCCTTTTTTCTCTACTTCGGCATGCGTGCGTGAGACAAACATGTCGTCGAGCACAATATCGTTGTCTGCACGCCGTCCGAACGTAATGCGTGGTTTTTCCAGTTTGACTATCTGTGTATCGTCATCCGATTTGTGGACAAAAAAGGTTGCCATTGATCACACACCCGGATTGGTTACACAGAACTCTATGGCCAGAGGTACACATCATCAAAATTCGCCGCGGCCGATCCGGTCGGCTCACTGGTATACAACCACAACCCTGCTAAGCCTGAATAGAAAGGGGCCGACGTGTCATAGATTTCGAAGATTTCATCATAATCTAAATATACTTTTATTTTGTTTTCGTGCAGGTAGGTTGAAATGCAATACCAAGTATCGGGCGCGAACGTGTATGAACTGGTAGTCTCTAGCTGGGTCAAGTTCCCGCCCCGCATTTTCAGGAGCGATAGAGCACCCGGCATGAACTGAACGATGTAGTAATTGTTTTCATTTTGATACCTAAGCACGAGCCCGGCATGCCAGTTACTGGATGAACTGAGTACGTTTATGCTAACACTTAACCAGAAGTCTTCCAGCGTGTCTCTGAGTACCGAGAGGGCGAACGGGGTGCTGGCACCATTGTGCACTGCATTGTAGACGTTGGGTGTCGAATGTCTGTCCGGTTCGGTGTTGTCTTCCTGGACCTGCCAGGAACCGAATACCCGGGCAAACCCAAATGGTTCCGGGGTACCTGGTGTTTCGTTGTCGAAATGAAAGTACAACTCCTCGAAGTGGATATCAACGGTATCATGACATCCGGCGCAGAGGTATACGGTGTCCACACTTGGATTGTAGTATTCGGCCTCGCCATATCGCTCGTATATGCCGGGGTTGATGTCAGGAAATTCGAACCAGGCTTCGGTGTTGCTCACCGTGCTGTACTTGATCTCGCCGCCCTGTTGGAGTTTGACCGTGGCCCCGGGTAATGGTGACCAGTCGTAAGTATGAGTATAGCCGTAGAGGGAAGGCTTGTTGGGATTAGTGGGGTCATACGGAGCGTTTCTGTCCGGTTCCAGGCAGGCGGTTAGGACAAGCAGTACCAAAACAATTGACAGCAAAATTATTTTCATTGCGTCCTCCTTAAAAACTTAGGTTGTATCCGATCTTCACACGATCTACATTCGCTTCGCAAATGAAACCGCGATCCCTTTCGATCATTGAAGTGCCCGTTCTTGGTTTACGAAAGACAATGTCGAAGAGATTGTAGGCGTGGACACCCAGAAAAACGATCGTGTTAGCCGCAGCAATATTCAGCCAGAGCTTATACTGTTCGTACGCGTCGTCGTAGTCGCCAGGTTGTATGGACCGGAGATCTTTGTATTTATTTTCCTTGTTGCCGGCGATAATCCATGATACGAGGGTTGCGCCTCCAGTCACCCCCCAGGCGATCATCATCTTCTTGCCTTTACTCCTCTCTCCGCGGTACATCTGCCCCCAACCGCCAACACAGCAGGACCGTATCGTCGCATCGAACCCGCTGATTTCTTCCTTGGTTACTCTGGTTGCCGGTTCAACCGGCTCGGTCACCGGAGCCACTGCGATCTCGGCCTTAGCTTCTTCAAAAACCTTGATTATCTTCGGCGATACGGTTGCGGGGTCTAGTTCTAGCTGTGGATCAAGCACAAGCGCCTTCTTGAGCTGTTCCTTTGCCTTAATACGGTCGCCAAACGCGACGTAGCTGAAGGCAAGATATTTATAGGCTTCCACCTGATCGGTTTGCTTCAGTTGTTTAAGAAACTGGAGGGCGTTTTCGAGTTCTCTTATTGCGAATTCGTATTCACCGTTGTAATAATGATTCTTTGCCTTACCGAGCATGATCTCCAGAGAATCACGGGTAACTGTTTGCGAAAACCCGAGTCCCATCATCATGAAACTAACGAGCAATATTTTTACTAACCTTGTCATGTAGCCTCCTCATTTAGGGATTAACTCAACAGACTTTCTTATTGTTTGATTTGCCACGACTGTAATTACTTCTTCGTGGGCAAGGAAAGAAGGATTGATCAACTTCAGGGTATGCCTGCCGGCAGGGAGTCTAATCGGTTCGGCAATCGGTGTTGTCTCATGGAACTTGCCGTCGATATAGACATCAGCCCAGGGTCTAACGCTGATCTTAAGGTGGCCGGCAAAAGGGGTGAGGCGGACATCGATGGAGACCGTTTCCCCGGGTTTGAAATTCATCCGCTTCTGCCAGGGCTGGAAACCCGGATTATCTAGCCTTACTGTATGGTTCCCTGAAGAAACGTCAAGTGCCTTTGCGATCGGGGTTGTCTCGATGTACTTACCATCGATATAGATCTTTGCCCACGGATCCACATTAATTCTGAGATAAGACTTTTGTGTACTTCGTCTCGTTACTCCGGATTGTGTTTTGGATAGATTCTGCGAGACTCTGACCGTCTGCCCGGTCTGGACAGTGCGTGTGAGCTGGGCGGTTTGGTAGCCACTCTTGGTGAGCTTAATATCATGACGTCCCGTTTGAAGATTCTCTATTGTGCAGGGAGTATAGAGTCCCGTGTTAACACCGTCAATAATCACTTGGGCGCCGCTTGGTTTGGAGCTTATTGCGATGCTCCCCGTGCTTGTCTCCGTGATTACCCTGATCAGCGGAGCCTCAACCGAAAGAGTGTCGCCTGCTTTGATCAGAATGTTCTTTGTGTACGTTTCATAGCCGTCTTTCCGGACTTCAACTGTGTGATCACCGGCCGAGACACTATCGATTATTGCAGGGGTTTGCAGGTTCAGGTCACTGTTGTCAAGATATACCGCGGCTTGGGTGGGGTTTGAGGCGATGAGCAACAAACCATGGGGTAAGATACCCGACCTGTTGTTATGATAATTCCTGTATAGCCCCGCGGCAAAAATTATGATTACAGAGAGTGCGCCGAATACTCCCGCAACCTTAACGAAATGTCGCTTAGGCGGAACACTGACCACCTTTTTCTTCTTCGGGGCTTGAACCTTCCTTTTTCGTCTTAATTCAGCAAGATGGGTATTTGCCTGAGTGTTGCCAGGATCGAGGTATTGGACTTTGACGAATTCGCTTATCGCATCGTCAATATTTGCTTTACCCAGGGTTGTGTAGTAGAGAGCACGCTTCAAATGCGTTTCTTTTTCCTTCTGGAACGCACTCTCGGCAATGCGTTCCGGCTCGTTTAAAAATGTGCCTATTTGTTTGCTGGGAACTTCGATATTGTGCCCCTTGAAATAAGCATATATATCGTCACTGACCTGGTTTACGTTCTGGTAGCGTTTATCAACGTCTTTTTGCAGCATTTTCTCAATGATTAGGTTGATTTCTTCACTGATCGTGGGATTAGCGTCGGTCGGTTTGGGTGCTGGTGTCGTAAGGATCGCGTGGATTACTGAAGAATAGCTATCGCCTTGAAAGGGCTTTGTGCCGGTGCTCATTTCGTAGATGACGACACCCAGTGAAAACAGATCAGATCGGGTGTCGATTCGTTTGCCTGCAGTCTGTTCCGGAGACATATATGCTGGGGTGCCCACGATTGCCCCGGTGACCGTAATCGAAGTCAAATCCTGGGCTTGCGCCAAGCCGAAGTCTGTGATCTTTAAATGGCCATCTTTGGCGATGAGAATGTTTGCCGGCTTGATGTCTCGATGGACAACACCTTTTTGATGGGCGTGTTCAATTCCCCGGCATATTTCGTAGGCAATAGCCAGGGCAATTTCGTGGGGTATGAATTTCACCGAGTTGATGAGCTCCTTCAGACTCTTGCCCTCGACGAATTCCATGGAGATATAGTATACGCCCTCGATTTCACCATAACCAATGATATCAATGATATTCTCGTGTTTCAGATCGGCTGCAGCCCTTGCTTCGCGCTCAAATCTGGTGATAAAATCCTTATCCTGAGCAAGATGACCATGTAATATCTTGATTGCGACAGTCTGGCCCGTGGTGGCATGAACGGCCCGGTATATAGCCGCCATACCGCCGGTAGCGATAAGTTGCTTTATTTCGTAACCTTTTATAGTACGGTTTATCATTTCTCTAATGCAATTATATAAATATTCCGATTTTAGTCAAGGCTTAAGCTTAGTAAGATGCTTAACTTGACAAAAAGACGAATATGTGTAGAATAAATCAATGGAGGTAAGATGATACTGCTAATAATTATCATTGCGGCCATTGTACTGGCATTTATAGTCATATATAACAGTCTCGTCGTCAAAAGGACGAGAGTTGATAATGGC
>JBAUFP010000430.1:0-4278 GCA_049679205.1 bacterium
CCAAACATCTCCTCGTCTTGGAAAATCATTCATGAAGCAGCTCCTGCGCAATTTTCATATATTCTTCTGCGGCTCTGCAATCTTCCTTCGCCATCACACCGTAGCCGTGCCTCAGGGCTTTTTCAACATACTCCTTCTCCCACACTTCAATGGCCTCCTCTATCATTCTACTACGATTAGAATTTCTGATTCTGGCTATTCTATCAAGTTTTGCGACATATCTTTCATTGATGCTTATCGTGATCTTGGTTTTCGCCATGTCTCCTCCTTTTGGTATTACCTTTAGTCATACCAAGTATATGACAAAATCGCCAAGAAGTCAAGCCCTGAATATCCTAATTACATAATGACCTAATTACTGAATAACTCGCGGGAGTACATGTGAAGCATTTAAACAGATAATATTGAGCGAATGCTTAAAAGCGATACGCATCACCAAGATATAATCGAAGATACTGCTCTCCCCATTCCTGCTCGAATATTTGCATAGCCGAAAGGCCCGTACAATGGGAAGGAGCTATATTCATTACCCCAACTTTTCTCAAGGTCGTCGATATCTCCCTAATCTCTTCTTCTGTAGCATTAACAAGATGGAAGCCTCCGGTAACCATCGCGATCGTCTTTCCAGGCAGCAATTGTTTTACGCGGTCGACAATGCTAACAATACCCGGGTGGGCACAACCGGTGACGACATACAAACCATCAGCATTATCCAGAATTAACGATTGCTCCGAAAATGACAAACCACGGTAATCCACATCCATTGGTCCGGACGACCAGACGCCAGGAAAAATCTGCACTGGTTCGTCAATCGGGACAACATCTGCACGCGGATTCTGCTGCAATATTGCATCTTTGGAAGAACTGGGAACATAGACTCCTGGATTAGATTCAGCGAGTGCATATAGCCCGGGCAAACCGTACACATGATCCCAGTGATTGTGCGAAATCACAACGGCATCTAACTGTTTTGCATCAATACCTAATACCTCTATATTCTGCAATAAAATGGTCCCGTCCGCACCAACGTCAAATAGAATATTCCTCTGCTTGAATGAAATGAACGCGCCAAACCCAGCACCAACCCGAACATCAGCTGCCGTATCTCCGGGAACATTATTATACACGATCGTAATGGAATTATCAGCCAACTCACCGGTCAATAGCGGTGAATTGTGAAGTACGTTCAATAACATAACAACACCGAAAACACACACAATCGTTTTCTTGCCTCACATATCTTACTCCTCACTGTTACGACCATCGTTTGAATATGCGATTCACCTGGTGAACCCGTCACCCTTTCCTCGCAATGTAACCGATATCAGCCTGCTTTATTCTTTCACCATCATACAACTTTTCTATCAACCTCTTTTCCTTTCGTAGAATCTCAAAATTCCTGAAGTATTTGTCTGCTTCATCGTCTCTATGATGTGAAAACCGCTTACTCCGTAATAGACGTCTGGCAAATGCAGTTTTTCGGAAAGGACGCCGGTCCGGGTCATCCACAGACATGAAATTCACATAGCATAGACCGTCCGGTTTCAATACCCTCTCTATCTCCTGCATCGCCAGCTCGATATCCGGTTTGGTCATAAATGAAATCGCGTTGAAGGAATAAACAAAGCTGAACGCTTCATTAGCAAAGGGTATCCGTCGCATATCGCCACGAAATATGTTCAGGGAGAATTTCTTCTTCTTACAGAATTCATTGGCACTAGCCAGTGCATCCTCCGCAATTTCAATGCCGTATGTTTTGTAGCCTTGTTGATAAAAGAGAAAAAGCGGCGGCACGCGGTCAGGATTCGATCCGGCACCGCAATCCAGAACCGTTTTTTCCAACGAAGTGTCATTACATTGCCTTATGAATTCATAAAGCGGCGTTGCCCAAATAATTTCATCCATAATGAATAAATCCCACTAACCTCGTAGCTCCTTTGAACTATCAATCAACTGCGTAATGCCCTTCAATCAACGACTGCAATCTTTCTCTGGAAAGTAATACCGCCTTCAATGCAAGTGATGAAATATATGCCGCTCGGTAAGTGCAGGTCAAACGAAACAGACCCTGATTCCTGCTCATTAGGAATAAGGCAGGTGACCAACCTGCCCGATATATCATAGACTTGAAATTCAACTGCACTGCTGGGCATTGATTGCATCTCCACCGTGACTATATCCCGCGACGGGTTCGGCAAGACATTAAATACATGATTCAACTTCTGAATCGTGCTTTCTCTGACTGCCACCAGCTGTCCATACTGACGGAGCGCCGGATCGCCAAATAGATTATAATGATAGGCCGGTAGCCAGAATCCAGTATTGTTCATGAAATCATTTCTTGCGATATCGTACGCAATGCCAATGATACCACTACTGACCAAAGTGTCCTGCAGGAGTCTGCTATAGAAATGGTAAGGGATGCCGTTAAGGTCTGCAGAGCTTGCCCATGAAACACGCGAACTGCTGATAACCGCCGAGCCACCGCGGTACAGAAGCATAGCTCCCAGACCGGTCTCTTCTGGTTTTCCGCACAGGCACGAGCGGAGAAAACATGTTGACGGATGACTGTTATCAAGCTGGTACACATTACTAATATGGAAAGACGTAGGCCACGTGATTTCCGGATTCTCCGGGATACTGTCGCCGTCATCCCAAGCCCATAATTTGCGCGCGTAAAGAGGTACATTACCATGGTGACACTCGTACATGACGCCCTTGTTCTGCCAATACGTGACATGGTTGTTTTGGGTGAGGGAATCGGTACAGGACAATGTGCACGGTCTCAGGCCGCCACTTTCGTAAAGGGTCACCGCAGTCGTGCGTGGAAGAACTGAATCAACAAGTAACTGCTCGCAGTAATCCGCACCGTCCATCCGGACATTGCCGGTGTTGTTTTCATTCGCATAGTAGTACAAAGCTCCGGTCAATAAGGACGAGGTTTTGTATTGGACATCACTATTGGTATCAAAGGAGATTAATTTCGCACAGATATCTTCAATTACACTCTGGGTACTGAACGGTATACGCCCCAGGTGAATGTCTGCATGATAATCAGGATTGTCTTCGCCAACTGCCTGAAAGTTCGCATCGAATACTTCACCGTAATACGAATCGCCGTCACTGTTCCATGAAAGGCTGTCCGGTTCAGTCAACTCGGCCAGATAGAGATCACCCGGTATCGGTGAATAATCCGGGTTGTTCCAGGGGCTGTTCGGATCGTTGTTGAACGGCACCAGGTTTCTCCAGGGCATATCAGTCGAAAAACCAACCAACAAGGCATACTCTATATCCACCAAATTCGCCCTGAAGTAATTTCTCAATTTCTCCTGGGTGTCATTTCCCGCAATATTGGTTTCAATATATTCTCTGGTTACAACATGTACATCATATCCCTGATTCTGCCGATGCGTAGCGAGCGCATCAACCGCATTTTGAATAGCCGACGGTATGATAACGTAGTAACCATTTGCCCGCTGCGGTGTATCCGTATGATACCAAGCCTTTGCCTCATCCCAGTTGTAGACCAATTCCTGTGCCATGTCATCAAAGGTGATATCGTTGATTAACCCATGCCAGTACTGACTTCTTGCACTCTCAGGGCTGGGTATTGTGTACTGCACCTCTACAGTAATGCTAGGCGCACGGGACACGGTTCCGGAGACAGCATTGTAAGCAAAGTGATGACATGCGACCGTTAAGAGCGTGTACTTGCGTAAACCGCCTTTCGCAATAGCTGTTCCGTATGCTTGAGGATATATGTCTTCAGAACTGTAGTACTCACCCCGTGCGTTCTGGAACCGCCCTTGAAGATCAATCGCAACATCATCGTACATTAACGGGAACGGCGGTTGCGCAGGGGGAATCAGTGCAGTTCCAATTGCTTCCCGTGCTCCATAGAAATTGACTGCCTGCACTATTGCACCGGGTGGCAGGGCAATCGCAACAGTTTTTGAGGGAACGTTTGGCGCACCCATTGCGCTGACATACGCAGCACTACGAACAACTAATCGGCCGTCCTCAAAATCATACTCTGGCACTGGAACGTTCACCGTAAGCACGCCAGACCAACTTAGAGCAAAAATCACAAAAAGCGATACAACTTTCACTCCAGACCTCCTTTGTATTTCATTATAACAGGCAGCTCCATGCTCGTCAATGAGCAAAATACAGTATCACCAATAAATGGCGGCCTCTTGATTCATAACGTTGTTTACCTGCGCAGTAGGTTTACAGAAAATGGCAGGGAAGATTTGCAGACCAAATCCCCTTTAGTTG
>JBAUFP010000431.1:0-2265 GCA_049679205.1 bacterium
AATGAAAGCAATTGTTAAATGCGTTGGGATTGCTCTCTTGATTTTGATTGCATTTAAACTAGCCCCTGGAGCAACCTGGTACGTACATCCTGATTCCACGCTCAATTCCATACAAGATGCGTTAAAAATCTGCGCTTCTTTTGATACAATCTTGGTGGGTACAGGAACCTATTACGAGAATATCGCGTGGCCAGCAAAGGTCGGCATAAAGCTTTTGAGTGAGCAGGGCCCAGATTCTGCGATTATTGATGGCAGTGGCACAGCGTCTGTGATAATCATTGATATGACCGATATTGATACAACAACAATCATCAATGGGTTTACCATCCGGAATGGATATGAGCCGCAAAATAACGCTGGTGGCATCTGGTGCTGGGGCGCTTCACCGATTATCTCAGGCAATAGACTTGTTAGCAATAATGGAGCGGCAATAGCATGCTGGGAGTGCACGCCCGTGATTCGGGAGAATGTGATAACCCAGAATAACGGTCAGTATGGCGGTGGTATTCACATACACTACGCTGGTGACGTGAGAATCATAGACAACACAATATCGTCGAACAGTGCACAAAGCGGTGGCGGTATCTATTGTTTGAAGGGCACGCCTCTCATTCAGGGAAACAACATAGTGAACAATACGGCTACGGCGCGAGGTGGTGGATTGTGTTTCTTCCGTAGCCTACTTCAGGTAATTGGCAACGTGATAGACAATAACTCCGCAGATCTACATGGAGGAGGGATCGAAATAACAGAAGGGCACGATATACTCATTCGAGATAATACCATTACCAATAATTCAGCGGATTCTCTGGGCGGCGGTGTATGTTGTTACTACTTGGGCGAAGCCATGATCAGAAGCAATATTATTGAAAGTAATACAGCGAAGTGTGGCGGTGGGATCTGCAATTGGCATTTCGAAGTTACCGTCATGTTCAACACGATTCGCAACAACGTGGCTCAATATTTTGGTGGTGGGTACTATTGCAGTGATGGTTATCCAGAACAGAGTATCCTCTGCAACAACATCGAAGATAATGTTAATTATGGTGTGTACAATGCAGATACATCAATGTTACTCGATGCCGAGAATAATTGGTGGGGCGATGTTACAGGCCCGTATCATCCCACAATGAACCCGAATGGACAAGGTGATTGGGTGAGTGATTACGTAGACTACGATCCTTGGCTTGGTCATCCATTTGGGATCGAAGAGGAAGAACTTCCGCTTTCGGTGGCCACTGATGTTTTGTTGCATAATAATCCAAATCCTTTTCATAGCCACACAGCGATCAGATTTAGCCTGGACATGTCCAGTCATGTAGTATTGCGTGTCTATGATGTGGCGGGCCGGTGCGTCGGCACGCTTGTTGATAGAATGTATGATGCTGGAATGCACGATGTTGTCTGGGTTGCCAGAGATTCGGCGGGTGCACGATTCCCTGCTGGGCTATATTTCTGCGTCTTAAATGTCGGCTCTTACCGCGTTACGAAAAAAATGCTGTTGCTGAATTGATTGAGCAGCAGGTAGACCGCGGAAACGTAGAGCATGGGGCGACAATACAACAGATCCAAGATACATGGTTCATGATACAGAATCGACAAATTCGAATTTCGAAAAACTCATTGTCTGCCTGGGTTAAGAATGGGGTTACCTCTGAAATGATGAAATGTAAACGAAACCTAAGTTGAAGGCATAACGGAGGCGTGAAATGTCATTCATACCGATTTTTAAAATAGGCGTATGGAACGCGTGGATATTCATGAGCATTTTTGTTCTACAGATGCTGGTGATAATATTCGTGGGCAAAAGGGTAAGTGAAAGAAGTCACGTCCCAAAGGAGGTACAGAGAAGTCGACTTGAGAGATATACAGGCATCATCGCACATATTTCTTGGTTATTAGCCTTAGGATATTCAATTTTTTTACCTTTTCAGCTGCAGACTACCTGGTTTTATATTGGCCTTTTTGTTTTTATTGTCGGTCTGATATTAATGACAATAGCTACTATTGATTTTATCACTGCAGCTTCAGATCAGTTGATCACAAAAGGCGCATATAGATTTTCAAGACACCCAATTTATTTGGCCACTTTTTTCATCTGTCTGGGTGCTGGTATCGCTTCTGTTTCATTCGTTTTTATATTCATAAGCATAATTATGGCTTTCTGTCTAAATAAAGAGGCGTTTATAGAAGAAAGATATTGTCTTGATAAATATGGTAGAGCTTATCAAGAATACCTAAGCAGCGTTTCAAGGTGGATTAATT
>JBAUFP010000432.1:0-20443 GCA_049679205.1 bacterium
AATACTTTGCGGTTTAGTGTTCCTGGACATAAGATTATAATCCGTGCCGGCCCAAGTTGTTTATTGACTTTGCCTCTTTTTTCCATAGAATTTTACAATGCGGGTAGTCACCAACGCCGAAATGAAAAAGATTGATTCTTGGGCAATAAAAAAATTCGGGATATCCGGCCCGGTTCTCATGGAAAATGCCGGACGTGGCTGTGTCGACGTGCTCGAGACATACTTCGAACTAGATGCACTGCGGGTATTGATCGTTTGCGGCAAGGGGAATAACGGTGGTGACGGTTTTGTCGTCGCCCGCCACTTACAGAACCGCGGGGCAGAAGTGAAAATCGCCTTACTGGGCAACATTAAGGAACTAAAGGGTGATGCCTTACTCAACTGCAGACTGGCGAAAACAGGAGAATCGGATATAATTGAGATTTCCCGCTCCGTAAATCTCAATAAGCTATGTCAATCCTTTAATCCTGACGTCATTGTCGATGCCATCTTCGGCACTGGCTTCGCGGGTACACCGCAAGGCTTATATTATCAGACGATTGAACTCATAAACCGCACCGACACCTTTGTTTTGTCCATTGACATACCCTCGGGAATCAACGGTGACGATGGCCAATTTAAAAAGACATGTGTAATTGCCGACACGACCGCGACAATGTGCCTGCCAAAGCGTGGGAATTACCTTTATCCTGGGCGCGCCTTTTCTGGGGACCTCTACACAATCGACATCGGCATCCCGTATCCCTCGATCGACCGAGGTTTTCCACGAGTAACTGAAGATGATGACGTCGCTCCTTTATTGCCTTACCGTCCGCCTGACGGAAACAAAGGCACCTTTGGACAAGTACTCATGGTGGCTGGCGCCCGCGGTTTTTCTGGCGCGGCGGCAATGGCCGCACAGTCGGCGCTCAGGATGGGTGCCGGACTGGTTCGCCTGGCAGCACCGCAAGGAATCATCGATGCATTGGAATCCAAGCTAATGGAAGTAGTAAAAGTACCTCTAGAACAAACAAGCGAGGTAACTATCAGTCCCGCAGCAATTGGGACGGTAATCCCGTTGCTTAAGACCAGCCAGACTTTTGTCATTGGACCAGGCATCACGACAAATCCCGAAACTGCTAAGTTCCTCCACGCCATCCTCCCGAGAATAACCAAACCCCTCATCATCGATGCCGACGCAATCAACATCATTGCGCAAGACCTTAGTATCCTGGGGAAAATCAAAGCACCGTTTATTATGACCCCGCATCCTGGTGAACTGGCAAGACTGATCAAGCTGACGCCAAAACAAATCAACGAGAGAAGAATTGACCTGGCCACCGGGTATGCCCGAGAATTCAACTGTGTTATGGTGCTCAAGGGTGCGCCCACGGTCATCGCGGCACCTGGTGGCGAGACATATATCAACCCAACCGGTAACTCCGGGCTGGCCTCGGCCGGCTCGGGTGATGTCCTGGTCGGAATGATCAGTGGTTTACTAGCCCAGAAAATTCCACTGTTGGACGCAGCCATCGCGGGCGTATTTCTGCATGGCCTGTGTGCCGATCTGGCGCTTGAAGAGAACAATGAGTATTCACTGATGGCGGGCGATCTTGTACGATACATTCAAAATGCCCTAAACTTCATTTTACGAAGACAACATGCCGAATAAAACGTAATGATTAAACTCGTTCTCTTTTTCTTACTACAGGTTAATGTCTATCCGCAGAATGCCGCTTGGGATCGGTACACAATAATCCCTCCGCTTGGAAGAATCCAATCGATAGCCGCATCTGATCTAAGAGTCTTCGCAGCAAGTGACCAATACCTGATCTTCATCAATAAACTGAATTACGTTTATGAAAAATCGGTATTCTTTGACTGCGAGCTCATGTTGGTCGGGTACGACAATTACACTAATGATCTCTGGATCGTTTGTCCTGAGCAAATAATACGCTTCAACATCTTATCTTACACGCTGCGCGCGTATCCGATCCCCGAGTACGTCCACGGATTTGCCCTGGATGTACAGAATGTGTACTTTGAAAGCGCCAAAGCCGGACAGAAATTCGCGCTTGATAAAATCACCGGGACCCTGACCGGTATCAATAATTTCCCTCCGAATCTGAAATGGTTCAGGAAGACCTCACAAAACGATATCCGGCAATACCCTTTCCTGAATCCATACTACTATTATGACGACGTCCAGGTCTCACAGGTCCCGTTCCAGCGATACCAGATAACATCAATATATGACGATGGCATGTATCTACACGTCGGTACCGACCGCTATGGCTTGTTGAAGTACAATAAGACATCCTGGGAAAGACAACGCATCGTATATGGCCCAATAGATGCGTACATCAAAACCGTCAAGAAATTCGACGAGAATATCTATTTCCTGTCCGGGTCGGGAATCTCATATTTCCAGGAGGGCAATCGAGAATGGAAATACCTGCGCCTCGATAAAGTGGCTACTGACCTAATCGCCCTGGACAGTGATATCTTCCTCGCCAGAAACAACCAAGTACTTAGAACAAGCGGTAACCTTGAGTTTCCAGTGGGTGATTTTACGGACGATATCCTGGCGCTTAACTCAGACAGCGAATACATCTATGCCGGCACCCGCTCGGGTTTGTTCAAAATCATCAAAGGTACTAATAATGAAATCCCTTTTGGCCCAGACCGATATGCGGTCTATTATGTTTATCCAACCGAAGATGCAGTATACGCGGGCGGTGAGTTTGCGTTATACAAATATTCCCGGAATGAAAGAGACTGGACCACTGTACTCAATTTCGGGGTCAAGGACATCGTCGGGCTCAAAGACGATATATATGCCCTCGGCACCAACAACCAGGTCATGCGCTCTCCGGATGCACTAACCGATTCGCTCGTCCCTGATTCCACCTGGGTTCTCCTTCCCTACTTTAATATTTATGATATCGATACGGACGATGATGTCCTGTATTGCGCAACTTATGCAGGCATCTATTACTACGAACCCGAGACTTCACTTTACAGAATCATTTATAATTTGCCAAGAATTTACTACGAATATGTTTTTGTCATTGATAATACGCTCATCGCTGTTTCCAGAAATTCTATCTACTCCCTGCCCCTTGAATATCGCGATTAGGTCCAGGCCACTCATCCACTGCAAACCCGAATGAGCGAAAAGCGCACAACATTTATCGATCATCTCGAGGAACTCAGAAAACGGATACTGTATTCCATTGCCGGAGTTGCCATATTCACAATCGTCGGATTCTTCTTCGCAAAAAGGGTTATGGGTGTCATAATCCAGCGCGCCTCTTTGGGCACAACATACTTCTTTGCTCCGGCTGAAGCATTTATCGCCCAGATCAAAGTAGCGCTCTTCTTGGGCGTGGTCATCTCCTTCCCCTTTATACTCTATCAAACCTGGACATTTATCGGACCTGGATTGACCAAGAGCGAAAGAAAAGTCTCCCTGACATATATTGGATCGGGCATCGTACTCTTCGCCATAGGCATAGCGTTTGGATACTATGTACTCATACCCTACGGGCTGAGATTCCTTCTCTCTTTTGGCAGTGACACGATACAACCCCTGATGAATATCGGTAAGTATCTCAATTTCTTCCTCTGGTGTTTATTGGGAAGTGGTCTGCTGTTCCAACTGCCCCTGCTCGTCTTCTTCTTGATGAGACTAGGCATTGTCGATGTCGATACCATAACACGGCACCGGCCTGAAGCAATCGTCGCCATTCTTATTCTTTGTGCCGTGATAACTCCCACCGGCGACTTTTTTACGCTGCTGCTAATATCAATACCTTTGCTAATACTCTTCGAGATTAGCATCCTGGCCGCAAAATTATCTAAAAAAAGAAATCGAAATTAAACCTTTCACCCTACCGCCTACGTCTTATTTGTGAAAGGAGGCAGGATGAAGCATGCTAGACTACTCTTATTTTTGCCGCTCTTCTTGGCGCTCTCGGTCAGCTGTACCAAAGAAGATGACGAGGTATTAATTCAGGACCTCCTCGAATCTTCCTGGTATGTGGCTGATGGTGCTCTGCGGAATCATGATGACAGTACCCATGTCCCGAGAGGCGGCATTAGCACATTAGCTCTCGTTGACACTATACCGTACGTACGCTGGGTAAGATGGATCGAACGACCCGTGGTCCGGGAATACGATATCATAGTCACCGGTGATAGTGCTGATGTCACAATCCGCGCCTATTTTCACGGCACACCGCCCGGTTATGGCTTTTTTGTTAACAACGATCCTCTTGAACCCATATATCAACGCGTCTTAGCGGATAGCGTCTTGCGTCGGGTTAAGCTATGGCGGGATGCGAGCAATCGTTGGCGCCTCGCCAGCCTCACCGTAGCCAACATCTACACCCAGAACACCGACCATCCTGTGGCTATTAATGAAGTAAGGGCGTATGTCGCCAGTCGGAATTATGAATTCGTCGTTGACAACGCTAACACTTATTTTGAGAAAGATGCACTACCTATTTTCTACCCCGACGACACAGTTGAGGTATCGGTTATTTGCAGTGCTCAGGACGATTCCACCTGGGCATTCCATCATCACGGAACTGGACATCGGCCTGGAATCGGACATCACATCAGGCAACCACTTTACCGAGAAAGCACTAATACATTCAGCCGCACCTGGGTCATTGCCCATGACAGTATAATGGTCACTCCTGCGGTACGCCATAGCGCGGTGGATGTATTGGGCTGGCAAACGCTTTTCGGTGATGGTAATGCCACCTATTACTCACGCGCCTGGTGCCTGCCTTATATAGTGTTACAGCCGGGCGAAGAGGTCCCGGACGACGAAGAATAGATAATGAAAAGGGGCACGTCCTGTGCCCCTTTTCCATTAAACCTGACGGCTGTTTGTCATGCAGCCGATCATGACCTCGTACGCCTTTCCATTTGTTGATCAGCGGTTAGGAAATGCGATACGGTGTCGTTTTGCGTTTTCGAACCAAACCGACGCTCGAATACCGAACCGGCTTTTCGAGACCGACCAACCAAACCGATTATTTTCAAGAACCTATTCATCACCCATTCCAAACTACCCTGGTAACGATGTCCTGGCGCACAGACTATTATGCCTTGACTTTCCGTCATTTTGTACTATAATCGCTTTAATTCAGATATGCGAAATCGGGGCCGTAGTTCAGTTGGGAGAACGCTTGACTGGCAGTCAAGAGGTCACGGGTCCGAATCCCGTCGGCTCCATAAGAAAATAATAACCGAAATGGAGGAAAAAAATGAAAAAAATGCTTAGCAGCGCCGGTCTGGTGTCATTACTTGCCGTAAGTTTATTCGTATGGTGCGCACCATCGCAAACGGTGAAGGAACCAACCACCAAAAAAACGACCGAGGAACAACGCAAAGAGGCCGAGCAGTATTATTCGATCGGTTTTGAGTATTACAAACAGAGCAATTATGATGAAGCCATAAAAAACTTCACTAAAGCGATTGAATTAGTGCCGGATTTCTACGCTGCCTATATCGCTATAGCCAAAGCCTATCGGGGGAAAGCAGACATACCGACGGCGATAGAATACTACGAAAAAGCAAAAAAGGTTGATCCAAAAGATCCGCGGGCTTACGAGGGATTGGGTGCATTGTATGCTGAATTGAAGCGGTTTGGCGAAGCCATGGGCGAATACGAGAGTGGTTTGAGAATCGATTCGACAAGCGTGAACCTGCTCAACGGTCTTGCCTATGTCCACAAGGAAATGGGCCAATATCAAAAAGCAATTGATTACTACAATAAGAGTCTGAGATACGAGCCTGAGAACCTCAGCACGCAATACGCAATCGCCGATGTTTATATCCAGATGGACAAGCCACAACTGGCAATTCAATATCTGAAAGATATTATTGTGCTGAAACCAAATAACATGGATGTGGTCAGGAAACTCGCCGAGACCCTGCTCGAGCTCAAGCGTTACGACGAAGCAACAGTAGAGTTGATGAAACTCATTGCGACCGAGCCGGACAATTACTACTACCATATGAAACTGGGTGAAGCTTATCGGAAACAGAAGAAGTACAAGGCTGCAGAGGCAGAATTAAAGACTGCCCAGCGCCTGGCGCCAGATAGGGCTTTACCTCTATACTCCCTTGTCGACCTCTATATCGACTGGAGTAAATACAGCACGGCCGAGGAATATGCCAAGGAAGCACTAAAGGTCGAGCCGAATAACCTCTACGCCTACCTCTTGCTCGGTGATATTCACGAGCGCAGAGGATGGAATGCCCGTAATCAATGGATACAGAACAAGAGCACCAAGAACTGCGGTGTCTTAAATACGGCGCTCAGCTATTTCCGGAGCGCGATTTCATACTACGCAAAGGCAAAAGCTGACGCGCAATGCAACCAGTATGCGAATAACGAAATCAAACGCTGTACAAACTGGACCGAGGAATTGGAGGAGGACAAATGGTTCTACTGCAAAGGCGGATCACAATGAGCAAAGGCATTTCCGGCTTCGGTGTCATTATTTTGATCATCATACTCCTTCTCATTGGCTATACCGGCTATCAGGTTGCCCGTGTTCATTTCAGCTACGGCAAGATCAGTGAAAAAGTTGAAAATACAGTGCGGATTGGCCCGGTGCAAAACGATGATATGATACGCGAGGAGTTAATAAAAAGCGGCGCAGAAACTAATGTCCTGCTCATATCGGAGAATATCTGGATTGATCATTCCATTCCTGATTCATTCCGGATCTATGTTGAATACGAAGATTCTTCAAGTATCTTCGGGGTCTTCACATACAACCGAAAATTTATTATCGACAAAGTCGCACCGACTCAATTGAACTATTAATGCTACAAATTCCCGTATTGCTACTCAATCAGAACTACGAACCTCTTACAATTCTCAAACTGAAGAGGGCAATTACTCTCGTGATACTCGGTAAGGTAGACATGATCGAGAATGAAGACGGCAAACTCCTGCACGCCATCAGCTTGACGTACCGTGTTCCGTCAGTAATCCGACTGAAATATTTTGTACGGATAAAACGTAAAGAAATTTCTCTTACTAAGAAGAATGTTATCAAACGCGATAACCATCAATGCCAGTATTGTGGCAAGAGAACAGGCCTCATGACTGCCGATCACATATCACCCAAAGCAATAGGTGGCGAGGAATCGTGGGAAAACCTTATTTGTGCTTGCCATGAATGTAATAATAAGAAAGGCGACCGCAGTCTTAAACAGGCGGGTATGCACTTACTAAAGAAACCGAAGAGACCGAGTTATTTTACTTTTGTACTCAACGAATTTGGCATGCCAAACGCCAAATGGCGTCCATTTCTCTTCCAATGTTGAGTCACGTGTAGCGCAATATTGTTGCACTCAATCATCTTCACGACATTACTCCTCCTCTACGGAGGACTGACTCTAGAAGTAACCGGTAATGTTTTCTACTCCTCAAGGTATCTTGTTGGTGATAGACTAAATATCCGCGATCAAAAAGAGGTGGAAAACGCTATCTCCAGCATTCTGATCAAATACAACAACGCCGGATTTCCATTCTGCAGAATATCGCCTGAGATATTCCATGACGAAGACACGATATCAAGAGTCGTCCTAACCGTCAATGAGGGACCCAGGGTAGTCATCGAAGACCTGATTTTCAAGACTGATGGTAAAACCGACGTCGGTGCTGCAAAGCGTGTAGCCAACTTCCGAGCCGGCGACTATTTTGCTTTCCGAGACGTTGCCTCAGCCAAGAAAAGGCTGAAAAAAACAAAAGCGTTCCAGGGAATCAGTGATAATATACTGGACCGTGACGGCAAGTACTACCTCCTTTTTGCCCTCAAGGAAAAAGAGAGTGATTTCCTGACCTTATCCGGTTCGTTCAGTGGCGAGGATTTTCAGTTCGGGGCTTCCTATTCTTCTTTTAGTCTTTTGGGCACGCTACGTCAGTTGAGTTTCGATTACGAATATCAAAGACTCTTCTCCCTCAAGTTCCGCGAACCGGTACTAATAGCTCCGGCGACGTTTGATGCCGACTTCGCCATATGGACCTATGATAGCACACGACAGATTGAGGGGTATGCCAGATTCACGGCACCGGTCGGTCCATACTTCAGCGCGTCCGTGGTGTCGGGTATAGAAATTGTGAACTATTTCGGCACCGACACCACCGTCTCCGAGACTTCTGATAATCTATTGGGTGTTGGCTTCGGTTTCGACCATGAAACTTCCATTTGGGTCGCCGCTGGGGACCTCCGCCTTGATTACCTTTTTCGTGATGCCGACCGCCTCAGAATCGCATATGACAGTCAAACCGAGTTGTGGAAGTTCGTCATCGGAATACACTACCGCCGGGTACAAACCGACTCACTTGAATTCTTTGATTATCTGCGCATCGGAGGCGCCAAAGATTTGCGCGGCTATCTTGAGGACGAATTCCTTACGACACGAGCGTTATGGCTCAACCTCGAGTATCATCGTTTTCCGGTTTTCCCACTCTTCGACATTGCTCGTATCGCCGACGATATAGTATATTCGTATGGTTTTGGTATAGAAGCTAAATCGAGATTTGCCGACGCTTCCATGATCCTTGCCTGGCCCAAAAGAGGAACTTGGGAGGATGGCAAACTCCATCTCACATTTTCCAAAGGATTCTAGAAAAAACAGATGGAGCCGTAATACTATCAGCGCATGAAGCAGTAGCTTACAGAGCTTGCTTGTTGGCAATAAATCGCTATAATGATTATCTTAACAACTTCTCGTTAGGAGGATAACATGCTCGTGTTTCTCATACTTACTTACACCATGCCTATCGACTCGCCCCTCATGGAACACATTGAATACCTCCAACTTAGGGGGTTGGTCGACATACCATCATTAAGACCGTACGATACAGAATGGGTGATCGGTCAGATTGATGATATATTAGTGAGGGAAATTGAACTCAGCCCGGTGGACAGGAAAGTCATTTCCTACTTCTCCCCGTTAACGACAAAAAGCGAGAGTTTTTCATATCTTTTTCACCTAACCGGTGAATATCAAAATGAGCCCATCTTTTACCAGGGATCATTCGACGAACGGTTCGGCGGCAGCCTGACGAGGAATATGAGTTACTCACATGCCATGAGAATACGGCGCGCTAACACATTGGATCCGTTGGGCCCTTCGCCATGGAATGATTTCCAGGCTTACCTTACTGAAGGTCTGATAAGCTTCAATAATGAAAAGATAAGATTCGACATCGGTCGTCGCAATCTTCTGTTCGGTCCAGCCGATAAGCATAGTCTGCTCCTTTCGCCCGACGCCCAGGGATATGATGGATTCTTGCTCCAGATACCCGCCCAGTATCTAGAATTCTATGGCATGTTTTCGATCCTCGACGCGCCGCAACCCAAATTCCTATCGCTTCATCGCATTGGAATCAACCTTAAGGGATTCTTGAAATTTGGATTTACCGAAGCGATACTTTCGGCTGATTCACTCGAGCCTCTGTATCTAAATATCTTTCTCCCCTTCTATCTTGCTCAATGGGGCAGGAACCGTGATGACAATATAATGTGGTCACTTGATTTACAGTTGCATTTGTTTAACTCAATCCTTTACGCAGAACTGCTCATTGATGATTACATGTACGAAGATGATCCCTACCCGGATAAACTTGCCTATCAAGTAGGATTAAAATCATTACTCTGGAAGAGCCTGGTAGCCAAAATCAACTACAGCTCGGTCGATAAATGGGTATATACTCATGATGAAACCCAGAATGTCTACGACCGTGATGGCCGCTGTCTCGGTTTTCCTCCAGGCAATGATGTTGACGAGGCAACGTTTGAATTGAGATTCATGAGTCGGCACGGTGTTTTCCCGCATATGTCGGTTGACTGGTTACGCAAGGGTGAAGGTAGTATTTATCTCCCCTATGAAGAAGAAGGTGGGTCAATTGATCCGCCGTTTCCTTCGGGTGTCGTTGATAAAACCCTGAAGATTAAAATTGGTGTTGACTATACCCTAATGCGGAATTTATACTTTATGATGGATGTTGGTAAATTGTACCGCTACAACAGAGATCATGTTGCGGGCAACGACAACGATGAGCTTGTGGTTAATCTAGGTTTCTGGGCGCTCTTGTAGTATAAAGAAAAGTGGCGTAGGTCAATCGGCATCAATGCCGGAAATGGCGTAGGCGTGTAAAGACCATCGCAATATCTTGCTCATCACATGCATCAATGACTTCCTGATCACGCTTCGAGCCACCCGGTTGGATGACCGCAGTAACCCCACCCTTGGCCGCTGTATCAATACCATCCCGGAAAGGGAAAAAAGCATCCGAGGCCATAACGATGCCGGCGCTTCGGCTTACCGACTGTCCGAGTGCTATCTCAACGGCGCCGACTCTCGATGTCTGTCCAGCACCAATGCCTACTGTCCTGCCTTTGATCGCAAAGACAATAGAATTTGATTTCGCCCACTTCACAACCTTCCAGGCAAATTTCAGGGTTACGCTTTCATAGGCGTCAGGGGCTCTTTTTGTCACGACCTCCCAATCCTTAAGATCGGCTCCATCACGTTCCTGAACCAGGATCCCGCCAAACACCGGTCGATAGACTACCGGCTTGATCAGTTCCGGATCCAGTTCAACAATCCGTAGATTCTTCTTCTTACGAAGCGTTTCTAGTGCTTGTGCCTCGAAGCCCGGAGCCACGACTACCTCAAAGAAATGTTTGCTTATGAGTTCGGCTGTTTCGGGTGATAGCTTCCGGTTCAACCCCACTATACCGCCGAATGCAGATACCGAATCAGCCATGTAGGCGCGCTCGAACGCCTCCTTCTGCGTCTCGCCAACGGCAACTCCGCATGGGGTCTGGTGCTTAATAACCGCACAGGCAGTTTCATCAACGAATTCATGCGCACAGCCAAATGCAACATCGGCATCGAGAAGATTGTTATATGATATCTCTTTCCCGCCGTGTATTCTGAAACCATCCTGGTACAACCGGTTTAAATAGAATGCCGCTTTCTGGTGAGGGTTTTCTCCATAGCGCATCGGGATGAATTTCTCGGCGCCGATGGCAAAATACTGACGCTGCGAAAAATCCGGCGTGAAATATTCGGCAATAACTGCATCATACCAGGCGATATAATCAAATGCTTTCCTCGCCAATTCCAACCTGAAATCCTCATCCAGCTTTTCCTCTTTCAGCGCATTGATTACTGCTGGGTACTGGACCGCATCGTATACAACGCCTACTTTCCTGTAATTCTTTGCCGCCGCCCTGATCAAGGTTACCCCACCTATGTCAATGAGTTCAATCATTTCATCCAATGTTTTGTCCTTTTGGGCAAAGAATGGATATAGATTGCATACGACCAATCCAATTTCACCAGTCTCGAGAATTTCCTTAGCAATCCGCTGGCTGAGTGTTTTGACCCGTTCACTTTCTGAACCACCCGTGTAGTCTGAGATCTTGATTGCTTCTATTCCGTTCTCGGCGAGCAGCTTCTGAGTACCTCCGGTCGCGATGATCTCAAACCCTAAGTCCTTCAATGATTTCGCGAGCTCTACTAGCCCTTCTTTATTCGCCACCGACATCAATACCTTTTTTTCTATTTTGCTCATTTCATGCTCCATATTTCTTTAGTTTCAATGCATTAGCTAGAAGCAACGGCATGATATCCATCGACCTCATCTTTCCGAGATAACCCAATGCACAGTTACGTTCGGTGAACCGCTTCTTTTCCGGAAAAACATACTTTGAGTACAAGAGCAGTGGATTGGGATGCCACGAATGCGAGTGGAGCGCTGTTGGCGTCGAATGATCCGATGTAATACAAAGAACATCTGGTTTCAGACTCACAATCGAAGGAAGATGTCGGTCGAACTCCTCAAGACATTTCACCTTCTGTGGTTGATCACCATCCTCGCCCGCCCTATCCGTGCCCTTGATATGTAAGAAGAAGAAATTGTGATTCACAAAGTTCTCCTTGAGGGTCGTGATTTCATCGGCAACCGTTTCTCCTGCCTTCAGAACCTTCATGCCTACCAGAGCCGCAAGCCCGCGATACATTGGATATGTCGCTATGGCCGCGGTATTTAGTCCATAACGCTCGGACATTGATTTTAGATTCGGATTTGCTGCAAAACCCCTGAGCAGAACATAATTCGCTCCCTTTTCGTCACTCAAGACCTCAGCCGATTTCCTTATGAAAGCGTTGATCACATCGGCTGATTTCTTGCCGCTTTCATCCTTGGCTTGGGCAAACACTGGTTTTAGATTTTCTTTCTGCGGATCAGCATCAGAGAGATCTTCAGACAAACCCGCATCTTCGAATTTAACAACGAATCTGTGCTCTTTGGCTGGTCTTATTATTACGGAGATTCCCTCAACCTCCCGGATTGCGGCCTGCAGTTTCTTACAGAGCCTTGCGCACTCCTGCGTCGAAATTCTACCAGCCCTGCGGTCAACAATAACACCCTCCTTTATCGTTGCGAAATTAGCACGCGCCGCAAGATCATTCTCCTTTACTTCCATATCAATACCCAGTGCTTCAAGAACGCCCCTACCGATCTGGTTTTCCAGCGGATCGTAGCCAAACAAAGCAAGATGCGAAGGCCCGCTACCCGGGGTGATACCCGTTGCTATAGGTGTTGTCAGTCCGAAACTGCTTTTTTTCGCAAGCTTATCAAGGTTTGGTGTCCGGGCAATCTCCAGTGCCGTTTTTTCAGGCGCTGGCAAGTCGCCCAAACCATCCAGAACAACGAGGATTATCTTCTTTTCATTCTTGTTCAGCAGGTCATGCAGAATTGATGACATTTTTTCCCCTTTCGTCATGCAAATAGTAGCCGAATTTCACCACTAGTCAAGCAAGACCACTTATGCTCGCAGTACCACCAGAGGTTCTGTTTTGTACAGTCTGCTAATCTGCGCAACTGAGGTACTAGCGCAAAATAGTCAGTTTCTTGATCGCATTCCCGTCTACGGACTCGAGACAGTAGAAATACACTCCGCTGCTCACTCTGCGACCTTGTTCATCCAAACCCGACCAGACGATGCTGTAAAAACCAGGGTCCTGCCTTGCATCAATCAAGGTCTTTATCAATTGTCCGGCAATATTGTAAACGCGTAAGTATACCCGACCCTTAGCTTCGAGCTGATAATTGATCGTTGTCTGTTCAGTAAACGGATTCGGCATATTCTGCTGCAACTGGGTACGGGTTATTAGTAGCAGACCTTTGGTTAGCTCGACTACGCCCACTTCGCCAAGATCAGCCATGACTTGCTGAGCAGCCAGTCTTGCCCCATCTTGGTCCATGAAATACAGCGGGAACCCGAAGAAAACCGTTTTATAATCATTACCCAGGTAACGTGAGCCGCACAACGCACCTTCGTACGAGCTCGAGTTGTTCCGCATATCCATGGAATAGATATCATCCGCGGCAGGCAATGCAGTCAAAGCTTCGATATAACGTAATGCTCCATTCCAACTGGCAATCGGCACCCTCGCCGAATCGACTTCTAGGCGCGGATAATCGAACAAACCATCGGCCGCAATGAACGAATCAGGCGGCGGCGTCGCCTCAACGTGCGAGATTTTGAAGTAATCATACATGAAGTCACCAAACCCAAAATCAAACGGGTATGTAGTCTGGCCCGCGATATTCGCAGTCGGTCGCCAACCCACAAACCACAAATTGCCTCCGAGATTGAGGTAGTCCTGTAAATCTTCAATGTGATCTGAGGCCCGGTTCTCAACGTAATCATCAGCATGCCACAAGATCGACGAATAAGGTACAAAATCAGCCAGAACCGGAGCTTCTTCTGGAATTCCGTATTCATATTCAGTAAAATTGTAGTTAGCCATGATGTACCGGTAAAAAGCATCCTGCAGGCTATCGGTGGGATTTGTGCCGTTGCGTGTTTCATCGACGATTAATACACCCTGATCCAGAGTAATGGGCCGTCCATATGCTTCAGCACTCAGTTCGCTATGATTTCCCGCGAGGTCAAAGGCGCGCAGCGCGTAGTAATATCGGTTGACGCCCGAGAGTGGCTGGTCTGTATAAGTGGTATCAGTCAGGAGTGTAGTATTAAGACTATCATAAATAGGATTATCATCCAGTCTCCGATAGAGACGGTACCCGGCAAAGTCTAGTTCCTGATTCGGCAGCCAGTCAACCTGGATACCCGAGGAAATCGGTGTGGCGACAACTCCGGAAGGAGGGAACGGCAAGAGACGCGGCGTGCCCGTCACCTCATAGGCGGCATAGCTGGGGTGATTATCTGCATCTATTGCCCTGGCTGTAATATAATAGGTAGAATCATCCATTAAACCAGTTATTGTATCGATGCTACTGGAAACCCCAGCCACAAAATGACTGTCCGTGTAGATCTCGCTCTGCAGACCCCAGTAGACCTGGTATCCAGTGATATCATTCTCTGGACTTGCTGTCCAACTCAATTCTAATGTATTGCCATTTCCAATATCTATTGCCACTAAATCTTCAACCGGACTTGGATAGGTACCCAATATAGCCAAAGTAGCCACTCCTGTCTTAGTAATACTGGTATAGAGACTAGGTGACATGGTCGACAAGAGATCGGTTGTATCATGATAGTGTGGATTGTAAAAACTGCCGGCACGCTCAGCACCGCCGACCGCGGGAAACCCGTGCACAGCAAAAGGATACCAATCAGAACCACCGCCCGATGTGACTTCATAGATATCGAGCGTGGGCACATAGGTTTGCCCGGCTTCAAAGAAAAGATTGGACAGCCACAATGGTGGAGCATAGCGGCGTTGAATTATGCAATCGAGATTCGCGTCGTCCATGTATCCGATCATATCAAAATTAAGCACGCCGCCAATATCCCAATCAAGACTATCGGCACGCTCGGCATAATGATAGCTGCCGAAAAGACCCAATTCTTCACCACCCCATGTGATGAACTGTATCGTTGGATCCCAGTTATGGTTACGGAATATGCGCGCTGCCTCCATTGCCGCGACAGTACCCGAAGCATTGTCATCCGCACCAGGTGCATTCCAACCCGCGATCGTTGTATCCCACCACACGATCGCATCATGGTGACCGCAAATGATCATGATCTTGGATGGATTCGCGCTCCCCGGTATGGTCGCAATGACATTTCGCTCGTAGCCGGTGCCGGGCCAGTTGGTCACCATGTAGAAGCTGTCAAATTCAGCAGTCAATCCCCAACCGGTGAATTTCTGGCGTATCCATTCAGACGCGGCGAAAGAACTGTCGGTCAATGCCAGCCTGGTTCTGAAATCTTGCAGCCTTTGGATATAGGCAGTTATCGAATCCGTGTTCACCTGGTCGACCATGCTCTGAACAAACGGATCCCATTCCAAGTTGCGCAATAACACAACCTTCCTGAGCATCTGCTCCCAGAATCTGATCGGCAAAGGCTTTTTCTTCAAAGGTTGGTATCGAAAGGGGAGTTTGTACAAAGCGACTTTTTTCTCTTCGGATACCTTAATCAATGAGATAAGATTCTTGCGCCATATTATATCACCGGGAATATCTGCTTCCATTTCAGGAGGAATTTCGCTCAGGTAGTAATCAGCTGACCAGGGTGAATCATCTATCACTTGGACCGCAAAACCATCGGCGGCTAATGTGGCAAGATCTAATCCGTCAATTTCGGTGATAGCCGTGTTGTCGATGAACTCGTAGGTGGAATAACCCATTGTCAGCCATTTCTCGACCGCTGCGTTATCACGCAGCTCGACCGTAACAAGCAACGATTGTGCGTGAAGGAGATTGAGAATGGCAAAAGAAAAAATGATGATGCCAATTATTCTTTTCACTAATACCCCCTTATCTGGTAAAATATTCTTTGTCTCTAAGAACTGCATTATTTTCATCAGGAACCCCACTGAGTTCCTCTATTATATTAATTCGCATCGCTGAGTCAATAGACGCATCCACGGCGATGACGGTGATTCTTCCCCGCCTAAATTATCATTCATGATATCACGCTCTAGCCACCGGAATCAAGAATAAGTAACTACTCAAGAATCTCAGCCGCGTGATAGGATGACCGGACCAGAGGTCCACTGATCACGTATTTTATACCTATATCCTGGCCAACCCGTTTCAACTCAGCAAATTCCGCAGGCGAATAGTATTTCTGCACTGGGATGTGTTTTCTTGTCGGCTGTAAATATTGGCCGATGGTCACAATATCCACACCGACCTCCTTTAAATCCCGTAATGTTTCTGTAATCTCCTCTTTCTCCTCGCTTAGACCCACCATGAACCCGCTTTTTGTCAGGATATTCTTGTCCAATTCCTTACATTTTTCTAAAACATCCAGGGATCTCTCATAACCACACCTTCGGTCCCTTATGTGCGGGGTGAGCCGCTTGACAGTTTCCACATTATGACCGATTATGTGTGGTTCGGCATCGATGATTCTCGCTAAGCAACCTTCAACTGCTCCAAAATCGGGAATGAGTGCTTCAACTTGTGTGTCCCGGCTAGCTTCGCGGATCGCGCTTATCGTCTGCGCGTAATGCCCACTACCCAAGTCTTCAAGGTCATCCCGGTCAACCGAGGTAATGACAACATGCTTCAGGCCGAGTATCTTTACGACCTCGGAAACATGCTTAGGTTCATGTGTATCCAAGACACCTTTCGGGTCGCCAGTGGTCACTGCGCAAAACCGGCATGCCCGAGTACATATTTTGCCCAGTATCATGACCGTGGCACTCTTCTTGTTCCAACACTCTGCTATATTCGGGCAACGGGCTTCCTGACACACCGTTGAAAGATTGTGTTTGTCTAGTATTCTGTATATTGATTTATATCTGTCGCCCGATGGAATTCGGACTTTGAGCCATTCGGGTTTTTTCAAATAATCTTTTCTAAACATGCCTCTGTAACATCCTGGCTGAAAATCTTTCCGAAGTTTCCGACAACACTTTTCTTCACCTCTTCCATCGGGATTTCTTTTCCTAGTATCTGCTGCATTGAGGTCATCTCAACGTTTCTCAGACCACACGGTACGATCAGGTCGAAATAGGTTAGGTCGGTATTTACATTCAAGGCAAAACCGTGAAAACTCACCCATCTTTTCACCGCAACTCCGATCGAACAGACTTTGCCTTTAGAGGTCCAAACACCGATCATCTTTTCTTTCTTATATCCTTTGATATGAAAATCACTCAAGGTCGCGATCATCGCGCTTTCGATCCCGTTAATGAACGGTTTGATACCAGCGAGTCCGTCTTTCAGGTTAAATATTGGATACCCAACCAGCTGGCCTGGACCGTGATAAGTCACATCACCCCCGCGTTCGATTTGAAAGTATTCGACCCCTTTCTCCTTTAAGAACTCAGCTGGGAATAATACATTGCCGTCGTGACCGCTCTTACCCATGGTGATGACCGGGCTGTGCTCAACAAGGATCAATACATTGGGGATTTGTTTTTCTACCCTTTTCTCATGGACGGTCTTCTGCAAATCCCAAACTTCTTTGTATTCTCTGATACCAAGGTCTAATACCTGCAAGCTGTAACCCTTATGTTGCTATCTAGGTTAAAAAGAAGTAATTACTTCTAATCAACTGTGGCACTGATTGGAATGGGCTTGATAGGTGGTCGGTAGGTTGGTTGCACAACTCTTTCAATTGGAATACCGAGTTCCCGGGAGATAATCTTGGCGATATGCCTCCGGCATCCTTTACCCTGGCAAAGCCCCATGGTCACCCGCAGGATCCTCTTGAGGTCGTCCATGGTATGATAACCTTCGTGAATTTTCTGAACTATTTCTTCCTCGGTGATATCTTCACAACGGCAGATGATTTTCATGCCTCATTCTAACCGAAATTTGACTTAAGTCAAGCGAATCAAAAGCACCGCCATACTCTGTCACTCCGGTAATTACCAGAATGACGGAATGAACACCAGTGGTTGTTTCTTAATATCTTGACAAGAACCACCCCACAAGTACAATCCTCCTCGAGGTGTAGATGAAGAAACTTGGTATTCTTGTATTACTTGTGCATCTGTCGACGTTACTAGCTGATGAGTATGGAGGTATCGCCGGAAAGATTATCGACAAAACAACAAACCATGTTCTAGCTGGTGCACAAGTGATCATAAAAGATACCGGAATCACGGCCACAGCTGACGAACATGGTGCATACATTATACCTTATGTCCGCGCTGGCACATATGCACTTGTTACCGGTACAATGCTTAGTTTTGTACCATTATCATATATCAATGTAATAGTAGTACCTAGTCAAACCACATTTCTTGATTTTGACCTAGACCCTAGCCACATCGACTTTGGACAAACTCGAAGCGCGCCTATTTCACAAGATATCAATGTGTGTCGCTTGAACGCACAAGACATTGGAAGGTTGCCCGCGGTTAAACTTGATGAATTAATCCGAACAACGCCTGGCATCGTCACCAGTGATTATGGGTTGCATCTGCGCGGTAGTACGAGTGATGATATAACATACTATGTTGATGGGCTCATTTTTATGTGGCCTTATATCACCGGCTGGAAACATATCCCCCTGCCCTTATCTGCGATAGAAGACATATCTTTGCAGAGTGGTAGTATTGAAGCCGAGTATGGCGAAACGCGCACCGGCATCGTGAATATTGTCATGCGCCAAGCGGCCACCAGGCACGCCGCGAAAATTTACTATTCCACTGATGAGATATTCCCAGGCGACAACCTCAATTTTGGCTACAACCACTATGACATATTGCTCAGTGGACCGTTATCTCAAAACCTAGGTTATTTTTTCTCGGGTGACCTCTCGTTTACTGATGCTTTTCAACAAGCAAAGCACCAAATACCATCACCGAGAAACGATTATCATGGCTATGGAAAACTAACCTACCAACTTCCGAATGCACGTGGTCAACTGAGCTTATCTGGTTTTCGGGCGCGCGAGCAATGGGTCAGATGGAACCCGTATATCGAACCCGGGAACACGCTAAAATACTTTGACCAGCGCCCAATGACCAGAACAAAATACTCATACGGCATGGCCGCGCTGGATTACAGATTATCCTCAAAGAATCTAACTTCACTGAGAATCGGCATCGATCATTTTGACCGCTGCTACGGCAACCGGGATTATATTTGGGAAGAACAAAATAATCACAGCTGGTACGACGATTACCGTTTCAAAGCCGAACACTTGATTCCTTATCTGCTCAATGAACAATGGCAAGAACAAAATTCCATCAGTGTCCGGAATATACTTGTCGACAGCATGATGACATATCATATCGAAAATCAAAACCAAGGCCCGCTGACTATGCGCGATAATCCGTGGGGGGTATCGGGACTTTTCTATATATATGGTGACTACCGCGTATGGTCATATAGCCAACATAATAATGTCCAAGCACGACTTGACATGAATCAGTATTTCAATAGATATTACACGCTCAAGTCAGGCATACATTTCATCAGATATGACAACCGATATTACAGCAATCCTTTGGCCTGGTACGATGCACCGTTATGGGATTGTTATCTGTGGGAACCGTACCGGATTGATGGGTATCTACAAAATAACATCACCTACAAGAATGTATCTGCCAAAGTAGGTCTCAGGCTCGATTATTTCAATCCTAATAGCGAACCATTGATTGACACAACACCACTCATACCTGATACCACTGAATCTGAGTCAAGTCTGAAAATATCGCCCCGTCTAGGTTTCAATCTACTAATGTGGAACAGACTGAACCTAGGGCTTAACTATGAACATTACCTGCGCGTGTACCATATGTATACCCCTCTTTGGCCGATGACCTATCGAACGACGGTCTACGGAATCTCGGGCGAATGCAATGTCGTCAACAATACTAGCATTGGCTGCAATCTCTATTACCGGCGGCACAATGATTGGATGCAAATCAAGAACAATGAATATGAATACAATCTGCACGGTGACCATGAGCGCGAAGATTATGTCGGGGTCATGGGTATGCAAATCAGTTTACAATCGAAGCTAATGAAGTATCTGATTTTGAATGTCGCGTACAACCTGCAATACGCCTATGGCTCTAACATCTATTGGTGGCAAGGACACTATAATTACCAACCTCCAGATTTTCCTGATGTCGTACCTGCTGATTTTGATGAGCGACATCAAATAAGAATGGAATTGCATCTCGACTTGCCGCCACACCGCGCCTTCAAGCTGTTTAAGTCATTTAATAGTACATTGTTTCTTACACTCTTTTCGGGGCAACCTTACACCCCCGTAGATTTAAGAGGCAATCAGGTCGACAACAAGAATGCCGGAAAAATCCCAGGCTACTGGAATGTTGACTGGAAACTAGCCCGCCGGTTCCGTATCGGACGCGCCAACCTCGTGCTTTCCGCCCTGATATTGAATTTCTTCAACACAAGACAGGTAATCGATGTCTACAATACAACTGGGGATCCGGACAA
>JBAUFP010000433.1:0-1673 GCA_049679205.1 bacterium
GAAGTACACACGAAAAGGACGCGCATCGAGCCGCCGACGCAAATCTCTTCTCAGAGAGTGGCAACAAAGCATTGAAGAATGAGTTCTGAGCAGGGAAAACCCGAAGTCTATTCGCTGTGGCTTATGCCCAGAGGCCATGTTGCCGATGAACTCCAAACACTTATCGCCGACCTCAGCAGGAAACACATGACACCAACCTTCGAACCACATGTCACGTTGATTGGATCGCTCAATTTACCCAAGGCAGAAGCCGTTTCCAAAACGAAAGAACTCGCAACCCAGGTAAAACCTTTTATTGTCACATTAAGCGAAGTGGCATATCTTGACCAGTATTTCAGGTGTGTTTTCATAAAAGCGGAAAGAACAACGGGTCTGATGACCGCGCATTTGACTGCCCGCGACTTATTCGTTTATCAGCAAGATGAAGATTATATGCCCCACCTGAGTTTGGTTTATGGTGACCTTCAGCGTACAACGAAGAGAGCGATCGTTCAACATATCGGTGTAGAAACGACTATTGAATTTCTTGTGGAGGAATTGTATTTGTATTGTACTGATGGCCCGCCAAAAGATTGGTATTGTGTCCTAGAGGCCCCGATTAGAGGATAGAGGTCATATGCCAACTGAGATGGACACTGCAAACCTAAAGGTTTGCCCTACACGTTAAATCCGAAATACTAAGCACGAACTTCCATACAATATCAAAATTCAAAACTCAAAATACTAAACTCGGTTTCGGTCATTCGGATTTCGTGCTTTGAAATTGTTTACCCCGTGGAATACAACGAGTTCATTCCACAGGGTGAAGGATTTCGATATTAGAATTTCGCGTTTGGGAGAAATGTAGAGCAGGTTTTCTTGACCCGTTACGTATTGTAATGGTGTAATGGGTAGCCCTGCGGATGACTACTTGAGCATCTATGTCTATTGGGTTGTCTTTCCGGTCCAGCAATACGTGCACAGATTTTCTGCCGGCAGGCTGGTTGTTGTCAGCATATCCTCGAGCTTTTGATATCTTAACGACGTAACATTCAAGTCTTTTTCCATCGCTTTGATCATCTCCTTATATTCCTTTGATTGGAGATTGAGATAGGGCTCGACATTTGCAATATGCTTACCATGGAACTGCTTCAATATTCGACGCGCAAACAACTCGTCGAGCTGTCGCGTGGAGTACAAAAACTTACAGGGAAACATAAGGGCCGGACACGCAGGCCGCACATGTACCTCTTTTGCTCCCGAATTCCATAGTTTTACGAGGAGAAAATTCTTCAGCTGAGTGCCCCGTACAATCGAATCCTCGGTTATCACCATGCGCTGCCCTTTTATCAAAGCTTCAGCTGTCACCTGCTTCATCAGGGCAATGAGGTCTCGTCTTTCCTGAGCAGGGGGCACATAGCTTCGTGCCCACCCCGGCGTGTATTTCAGAAGTGGCATCTTTACCGGCACACCGGACTCGTGAGAATACCCGTGTGCGTATGCGGTCCCGGAGTCGGCTATCCCCGCAACCAAGTCAACCTCCACATTATCCTGCCGGGCAATGATCCTGCCCGATTTTTCACGGAAGTCTTCAACATTTTCCCCTTCGTACTCGGAAGCGGGAAATCCTGCGTAAACAAACAAAAAAGTACACAATTGCAGCGTCTTATCAGGCTTTCTCAACTGTTCCGTTC
>JBAUFP010000434.1:0-5085 GCA_049679205.1 bacterium
AGTATAAGGTGGATACACAATCTGCATGGGTGTAATGAAAAAATTACCGACAGTATCCAATTTGGTATACATTACGGAAAATACACCATTAATCTCCACATGCCAAACAACATGCAGATACTGCAGGGAATCCATTGCCATATGCGGTGTATAATTGTTTTCATGAACACTGAGGATTGTAGGTCCGATAACAATGTTACCACTCTGATCAAGCTTCAAATATTTGATCCGAGTTCCAGGACCGGCCGGATCAGGATACACCACGTGGATGAACTGACTCCGGTCCGCAACCAGTGTCGGTGAATAACCAAGACCAAGGAAGATATTCGAGATTAGAACATTGCCATTTCTGTCCAGTTTGCTATAAGTCAATCGTGGTGAAAACCCGCTGTCACTGCGATAGGCCAGGTGGGCGTTGGCAAAACTGTCCACGCCGATACCGGGCCAGAAGGCATAGATGCCGGGCAGCGACACCCGGATCTTATCAATGATCGGGTTACCCAGGCTATCCAGTTTGGTGAAGTCCATCTGATTGTAGCCAGAAGGACTTTCATCCCAGATGATGTAAAGTTCATTGTGCTTGTTGATTACCATCTCGGGCAGGAGGGTAGACATACCTCCTCCTGCCCCACTCACTGCCAAGTGCGATGAGACTAGTGTTGAACCATCATTGGCAAGTTTGGCATGCCAGACGCCGTCACCCTGCGGCGACCAATCCCGCCAGATGAACTGTACGTTGTTTGAGGTGTCGACGGCTAACCTTGGATTCGTGGAAAAGGTTGGATTATTGGATACTGGTGTCTCCGGTATGATGCAACCACCCAGACTATCACGTTTTGTGAAAAGTACTTCAGCGGTTCCAGTTATCCAGCTCCCACTATCCCATACTGCCCAGACGTTGTTGAAAACACCAACATCAATGTCGGGTTGCACTCTATCCCTACTATCTTCCGGAGTCAGGAGAACGTCATCAGACCAGCCAGGCGGATAAGCATAGCCTAGTAAGCAGTACGCAGTAAGTAGTAGGTAACATAATACAAAACACCTCAGGATCTTAATCATCATATCAGCGGTTGATTTCGACGGTAATGATCTTGGATTCGTTATTCGCCCTGATTTCGATGAAGTACAAACCATCAGGCAGGAGAGCAAAGTTGTTGTCTTTCCCATACCAGACCGGATTGTAATTGCCGGCCGGGAGTGCCTGATTGACCAGATCTTTGACAACGTTGCCGTCTACGTCATATACCTTTATTTGTGTATGAAGCGGATCACTAAGTGAGAATGAGATGGTAGTCGCAGTAGAAAATTCCTTTGGATTAGCGTCACCGCCGGATAATCTGCTGACCCAGTTGTACAGGCCGGTGCGCTGATAATCGTGGTGGAATTGCGGCCACTCCAAAGCATACGTTAAGACCTTGCTGGATCGATTTGCCCAAATGTGCAGATAGCCATCCGATGAAGCTATGACCAGTTCGCTTTCCCGGTCACCGTCAATATCCCCAATAAGAGGCGATGATGGTTTACCAAAAAGCGGCAGCGGATAGGGTGCGATTGTATCCTGGTCATGCTCAAATGCGCAGACGTAGTTATTATTGGCAGCAAAGACAATGTCCAGGTACTGCTCGGCATTCATGTTAGCTAGTGCCGGGCTGGTTCGGATCATGGCATTTGGGATAACCTGAATGGGCCAACCAGGGAGGGGGTCCCCGAGGACCTTTTCACGCAAATGAACCCATCCTGAATCGTTACCAAAGGCAGTTTCGATACCCGTATAAGGAAATGGATAGACGTCACCGACCACCGGTGCTGAGTTTATCGGCCCTTCGGTGGGGCGTTCCCACAATTGCGCATCATTCCTTGCATCATACGCCCGGATCCTGCCATCGATGCCGCCAGTGATCACATCAGCAAACTTGTCACTGTTGATATCTGCCAACGCCGATGTCATCAGGTCGCCGCCGTACGAAAATGATGCCAGTGGGTTGAGGCTATTTCGATTGAAAATATCCGTAACCGTATCATGAATAGCTATATAGGATACAACGATCTCTTCCAGGCTATCACCGTTGATGTCGGATACTGCCGGAGCAGAATAGTCCAAAAAGCTTTTGTGTGCGTTACCCTGAAGCATTTTGGATGATATGAAGGCATAGAGCTCAGTACCATCATACTTGTATACATGCACTTTCAGCAGCCCTTCCTCAACCGGCGGTTCATAGCAGAAATCCGCAACCAAGATCACGTCGAGATATCGTGAGCCAGGATCATCAATGCGTCCGAGACTGGGTAGCCTCAGGAATTTGTAGCCACTCGAACAAGAATTCTGCCAGAGTAATGTTCCCAGACTGTTGTATGCACGTACGAATCTATCGGAATTCACGACTATTTCCAGTGAATCATCATTATCAATATCACCCAAGACAATCCCGTGTACGTCTTGGAAATGTTCGGGCCAATTTTCCAGCAAATTACCGCTAGCATCAAAGACATAGATCGAATCCCAACTGGCAACTACGATCTCCGGCACTCCGTTGCCGTCAAGATCACCGATGGCCGGCTGTGAAACCGGCGGCGTAAGCTTCTTAGGCCAGTTCGGTTCATTCGGATAGAGCGCTAGCGTATGGCTAATGCGCGATACATTGTTACCCTCCCAGGATTCCAAGATGTCATTATCCGGATCCACAACAAAGGAGAAATCTGCTTTGCCGATCTCACCCTCAAATGCATCAGGCAGCACAATTGTCTGACCATTGTCCAGTGGATAGACGGTCGGATCCCATATAAACTGGACCGTTGCCGAATCGCGCGGCGTTATGCTGTCGATCATAAATGTTGCCACGGTGGCCGTATCCTGGAACAACGGTACTTTCAGCCTGACCTTAACCTCCACGTCGTAGGCCGTGACTGCGCCGATATTCCATACCGAGAAGGAAACCGGAATCAAATCACCATTGGCAGGATATGGAAACGGATTGCCGAATTTTACATCCAGACCTCTCGGCCGTATGACTAAATCTGGTAAGTCAGGAAATGCCGTGTAATCACCTAGATCAAGCGCCGGATCGCCAAGCAGACAAAATTGCCGGTCATTGCAGACAGCTTGACCAATGATCCAGGTTTGCGCCCGTAATATCCGCTGAAGTACATTCTGGACAAAATTCCCACGGCTTACATAGATAGGTGATCCTTCAAAAGCAACTGCTCCTCCATTCTCTCGGAAGAGAAAATGCTCGCCAAGTGATATGCCACCAGGATGCCAAGGATGTTCCACTGGTGTCTCTCCATACCACGGATGGTCCCACTGAAACATGCCGGTTAAGCAGGCATGACTGAGTACAAAAGTCAGCAAATCACCATTTGCGAGTTGTTTCACATAGGCGGTATCATAACCGCGCAACCAGCCACCGGGCGCACCATGACCCCACCAGTCAGTGTGAATAACGCCGGCATTAATGCATGCTTGTATGCTATCGCAGAAAACGCTGTCGTACATGTCATCGGTGCCATGTATCGTAAGAGTATCGTATCCGATGTCAGTATAATACGGTGTTGCGGAAGGAATGTTGGCTTCGAATTCCTCGGTCGGTACAATCAACAGTCCACGCCGCCGCCAATTTTGAGAATTGTCGGGATATTGCTCATAGTTGACCGTCTTCTGCACAATAGTCACAAGATCCTGGACATTCGTCTCCTTCATAGGAAACCGGCCCAGCATGATATCATCAAGATCGTCCATTGGTGTGTCTAGGTCCCTAAAATAATGTTCATATGCTTTTAACATAAAAAAGCCCAAGTCACCCTCCAAATCAAACTTCAAACAAGTGGGCACATAATCCCAGTCGCCGACGAAAAGACAATAGCCAAAATGACCATCAGTCATAGATGGCGCTTCCCAGTTCGCGTAAGCATAGATCAGGAAATTACGCACCTGAGTCGAATCATGGCCCTGGGGATCAAACTGGGCATAGATGTCCTGTGTTTTCACGATCCCAACGTCAAATTCATTGTGATCCACCCGCCATTGGGCTAATTGTTCGATCTGGTCCAAAGCAACAGCGTCATTGATGAAATCCTCATGGGTGACAATTATGTAATCGGCAATATTCGTATCCCTCAAGTCGGTATAGTAGTGAACTGCCGGCGGTTCATGAGGCGGCGGCTGGCGGTCAATGCCCGGATAATTAAACAATTCCTGGCGCCCCAGGCTTTCAAAGGGGCCCATACCATTTTCATTTTCACCGACCGTACCAGAATAGGTGATCTCGATATCCAGTTCATCATAGACATACACTATTTCCCTTTTGGGATTGTACTGGACCGGATACAATACCACTTCCAGCACGCGCTGATCACGCCAGTGACCGTCTCTGATCACCTCATAGAATATGCCCGGATAGATCGTGTCCAGCTGATAAAATGATGTATCGTATCTGTACACCTCTTTGGCTGCGGCGTACCCCTCAATATGTTCAAACACAATACGCGGGGTGGGATACAAGAGATAATCATCAAACGTTGTGTAGCCATAATGGTCAACCGTCACCTCAAGATCAGCAGAATCCGGAATCGCGACAAGCAATCGGACATATGGAATTTGTGGTTTGCCAACCAGCGTGGTATCATCGTACGATTCTTGTCGCAATTCCTCGGGAATTTCAATGCGCTTAAACTCTTTGTACTCAACTGTTGTGTCCTGCTCGGAAAAGCCGAACATTGTTGTCCGGATACGAACACCTAGCGTATCCGATATGATGATCTCCTTGCAAGGAGGCAAGGGAGTCTCTGACGATCCGACAACCCGCTTCCAGTCAGCACTCAGAGCATTAACCACAAGCAAGCCTAACATAAAGATATGTTTCATTTTTCCTCCTTAAGATTACACCTGGCTCTTTCCCTTGTCAAGGGTGCTTCCTATTTGTGTTTTCTATCTCGCGGCACCAGGTAGAAATTCAAATACCTCGGACTTGGCAGCTGCGCGTCTTTTCTTTGAGCATTGTATTGAGGGTGAGCTGCAGTCACTTTCCATAAACCACTGGATAGCGTGTCATTTACGACATAATAGCCAGTCGTGTCAGTATAGGT
>JBAUFP010000435.1:0-2895 GCA_049679205.1 bacterium
ACAAAAGACATCATGTTGAGGAAAACAGCGCGAATCCTGCCAGACAACGAGATAATCCGTGCCGTCAGATGCGATCGAGGGCCAGCTTTGATCACCGCGCGCCTGTGTATAGATAACACATGTGTCAATTAAGAATTCATTGTTTCGCAGTGAGACATTAAGATCAGCCATCTTTGGTGATTGCTCTGTGTTTCCGAGAGCGGATGCGATAAACATCAATAAAATATGGAAAAGCAATACGTTCTTTCGGCTCATATTGTCCTCCTTTCGTCTCTTTGATATGCTAGTACCGGTTCTCACGATTCTGCTCGATATCAGACCTCTGACTACTTGAATTCATTATATCCTGTTCTTGTACGATGGCAAGTCGTTGTATGAACACCTATATATAGATGCAGATTATCAGGATATTTGTACCATTGACATCTTGCGGATTGCTCTTATAATATTATGTAGGCAAAAGGGTGTGTTGCATTAGCATGATCGTCGATTATTTAGATTATTGGAGTTTTCTATGAAGTTTGATTATCGGAGGAATTATCATGGGCAAGAATAATATGTCGCGCCGAGAGTTCCTGCAAGCATCAGTTGCTGGCTTGAGCTTCATGTACTTGCCCGGTGTCGGTCGTGTGAAAGGGCGACCGTTTGGCTTCACCCATTTTGGTGAAACATTCGGACGTCTGTGTTTCAATGAAAACCCACTGGGTCCTTCACCGCTCGCGCTGGACGCCATGCAGCAAGCGGCTAATCTAGCCCATCGCTATCCCGATTGGTTCAGTTCAACGCTCGAGAATAACATAGCTGGCACACATGGTGTTGGCGCAAATAAAATTTGTGCAGGTGCCGGAGCGACTGAAATAATCCGTCTTGTTGCCGACGCATTCTTGCACGCTGGTGATGAAATGGTGACCGCCACGCCTACCTATTCTCAGATGGCGTCTGAGGCAGCGGCAAATGGAGCAACTGCAATCCATGTGCCCTTGTCTCATAATTATATAATTAACCTTGAACGCATTTTGGAAGCAGTTGGCCCCAACACGAAACTCATATCTTTGGTGAACCCAAATAACCCGTTAGCCACGGTTTTCCACAAGGGAGATATGGAAGTGTTTATGAACTCATTGCCTGGTGGTATCGTGGTTGTGGTCGATGAGGCTTACCATCAATACGTGCATTCCAACGAATATGAAAGTTGCATCCGGTACGTGAAGGAAGGTTTTCCCATGGTCGTAATAAAAACCTTTTCCAAAGCTTATGGTTTAGCTGGAGCGCGTATTGGATACTCGGTAGCGTCTTCAGGATACACTTCGATGATTGCTTCTTCTCAGAATATCGCCATGGTAAGCACTTTAGCCCAGGCCGCGGCAATTGCGGCAATTGACGATGTCCAGCATGTGATCAACACCGTCGTGCTGAATGACCAAGCAAAGCAAATTCTAATTGATGGTTTTAATATGCTGAACCGCGATTACATCCCATCGGAAACCAACTTCATGATGTTCGATACCGGGATGAGCGCCAGCGCTGTCGCCACGTTACTGGCAGGCAAAGGGTTTCAAGTGCGCGTGGGATGGGGAATGCCCCAACACATTAGAGTCTCTACTGGCACGATACAGGAGATGTATCAATTCATTGAAGCACTGAGCGAGAGCCTGCGTCAGGGTGTGAAGGATGGTGGCCCACCCACATTCGGGTTGAATGATATATATCCGAACCCGTTCATTTCGCAGTGTACAGTTAAGATATCGACTTTTGGTAATGAAAAAGTCATGCTGAGCATATACGATGCAACCGGTCGAAAAGTACAGACCCTCGTAAATGGTGTGCTGGTTCCAGGTGTGCATAACGTAACCTGGGATGGTAAGGATTTTCTTGGTCGAAGAGCCGCTTCAGGTATCTATATTATTCATGTTCAGCAGGGCGAATTCGCGACGAGTGGCCGCGTAACTCTCGTGCGGTAGTTAGAAAAATAGGGACAGGCTACTTTTGTTGGTTTCATCACACACGTTTGCGCAGTTTTGATCAACAAAAGTAGCCTGTCCCTTTGTATATTGACAAAGCGCACTTTCTGCATATACTTCAGGTAGCACTTTTTTCTCATTAGTGACACGATAGAAAGGAGAGTAAATGTCTGGTGAATTGGCAGTTCTTGTGGGAACCGCGGCTAGTTTGGGTTTCGTACATACAATACTTGGCCCAGATCACTACGTGCCGTTCATTGCGCTATCTAGGGCACGCGGTTGGAACGTTGCGAAAACTTCAATTATCACTTTTTTATGCGGCATCGGTCATGTGCTCAGTTCTATCATTCTGGGATTCGTCGGCATCGCCCTGGGAATTGCAGTTTTTAAGCTGGAAGGGATTGAAGCTTTCCGGGGTGATATTGCCACATGGTTCGTTATCATATTTGGTTTCACGTATTTTATCTGGGGTGTGCATCGCGCAATACGTAAGAAACCGCATGCACATGAACATGTCCATGCTACTGGGTCAGAACATTCACATACCCATGAGCATACTGCTGAACATACCCATGTGCACGGCGTAAAGTCCCAGAACATCACACCGTGGGTTCTTTTTATTATCTTTGTATTCGGTCCTTGTGAACCTCTGATCCCTCTCATCATGTATCCAGCGGCCAAGGGTAGTCTAGTTGACGTTGCGATCGTTGCTGCTGTTTTTGGTAGCATTACGATTTCGACCATGCTTGCCGCAGTCCTTGTATCTTATTATGGGCTGTCCAAATTGCCCCTGCATAGATTTGAGAAATACTCGCATGCCCTGGCAGGTCTTGCCATTTTTCTCTGCGGTGGTGCGATGAAATTCCTTGGCTTGTGAGATAGTGATCAAGAAATACTTTGGGAGCATCTCTTACTTAAAACAATCAGATAACAC
>JBAUFP010000436.1:0-9793 GCA_049679205.1 bacterium
CCATATCATTGATTATGTCTCATGACAGAATAAATGAATGCAGCCGCAAGAGTCAACTTTCTGAAAACAACCGATATTTCGAGATATATCGTAAAAAGCACGAAATATCAAACTAATCAGACCAGAGATCAAACCAACACTTGTTGATTATAAGTACTTCAAGAATAGGGTTACCAGAAAGCAGGAACTCCTTGAATATAATAAGATATCGCGTTTTGTGGATGTGTTACTATAATATATGTAATGACAATAGGGTTGTTGTCTATCATCCTCCACCCTATCCGTATGTGTTGAGGAACTATACATCACCAAGACTCCCTGAGAATACACAAAGATGTGCAACTTCTGGTCCTCTACCGCGTAATGCTTATTAAAAGATATGCCATAGTGAAACTAGGAATACCAAGGAAACTAGCCTTCGTAGGTGGTTTGTTGATTGCCATCAGCGGTGTGGTCAACGCCATTCTGGGCGCACAGATCGGAGCCATTCTCTACGATGTATACCCAGGTGGCAATGTGGGTCATGTGGGAATAATTTCTGGTATTGGAGCCCTGTTGATCGGCCTGGTTATATTAATTGCGGTTCTCCCCCTCTACATACAGCAGAAACGTACTCTTATTGCCCTCGGGGGCATCCTCACGGTGGTTCTAGGACATATGGGTGCAGTCTGGGGTGCCATTTATGTGGGTACTTTAGCATTACTGCTTTATTATGTATCCGGCTTCTGGCTAATCGCAGCAGCTATTATCGATTTTGATAAGAAAACGATATAAACCATCCTAGACATAAAACCTTGACACATATTGACTGTGCGTTATAATCTCCAAGGAGGCAATATGAATGATTGGCTTAAATTCGATGCGAAATTCAGCGGTCAGATGCGTACGTTATCAATAAATCTTGAAAATGTGCAATACATTTCAATCTACGATGATATGGTCCTCTTTCATTACTCAAAAGAAGAGATATTAGCGGTTGGTCCAGAGGATTCTCCAGCTAACTTCAAAGCAGACAAAGAAACCATGGAGCTAATAATGCAGGGTCTCAGGCGGTATAAAGCACTGGGTTATTAGACACTAATCTGTGAAACAAAATCTTTGACCGGCACTTTCTTCTGTTCTCCGGTCTTCATATCTTTTACCGCGTAAACACCTTCTTTTTCCTCATCCTCCCCGTAAATAACTACATAAGCGGCCCTTACCTTATTGGCCCTTTTGACCTGCTGTTTGATAGTATCGTCCGGATTGCCTAGTATACATACATGGTCTTTGGCTTGGATCCCATTACGAAGCTTGAGGATTTCGGGCATGAACCTCTCCCCCATGCCAGCCACAAAGAAGACTTCGTTATCTTCGATTTTGGGTAAGTTGTCGGATAGGGTAAGCAAGAAACGTTCCGGACCCATAGCCCAGCCAGTACAGGGCGTATCTGGACCGCCCAATTCTTTCATGAGCAGATCATACCGGCCACCCGCTATTACTGTATCCTGCGCTCCCAGTGCACCGTGTTTGAACTCGAAAACGGTTCTGGTGTAGTAATCCAGGCCCCGGACAAGTTTCTTGTTCTCGCTATAATCGATGTTAAAATGTTCGAGGTAATTCCTGACTTGGCGGTAATGTTCCGCGCAGTCCGAACAGAGATTATCCGTGATCTTGGGTGCTTCATCGTATATCTGCTGGCAATAATCTCTTTTGCAGTCAAATATCCTCAAGAAATTGCGCTCAAATCGATTACGACAATCATCGCACAATTCCGATAGATGTGGTTGCAGATATTCGCTCAGTTTCTTACGGTATGCACTACGGCATTCAGGACAACCAATTGAATTAAGTTCGATAAAATAATCCCGAGCGCCGACCAGATCTAGATATCTCTTGCCCTGCTCAATGATCTCTGCGTCATAGAAAGGTCCTTTCTCACCCAGAAGCTCAATACCGATCTGGAGGAATTCACGATATCTACCTTTTTGCGGTCTTTCCCGGCGGTACATGGAATAGATATAGAGAAAACGTGCGGGTAAAGGTATTTTGTTCTCAATAAAAGCTCTCAGCACCGATGCCGTCCCCTCAGGCCTCAATGCGTATTGCTTCTTATTCACCTCGAATTTATATATCTCGTGCTCGACAATATCAGTCGTTTCTCCGATTGAGCGGTCAAACAGCGCAGCAAACTCGAAGGTTGGAGTTCTAATTTCTCCGTAACCGTGTTGTCCGAAGAAACTCCGTGCAATAGCATTCATGGCTTCCAGTCTCTTTAGTTCTCTGCCAAAGAGATCCCGCGTACCTTTAGGCTTCTGATACATTGGTTTTCACTCCTCGCTGTCGGCAAGCAAAATAGCTTACGACAAGTGCGGTACCGCCCGCCATGATATCGAATATTTCAAATTGACGGCCCGGGATAAGGAGTTGTTGGAACTCAGCCAAGAAAAGAACAATAATGCCAAGCATGAAGAATCCTCTAACGTTCAACAATCTTGCCGCCAGAAATCCCATAATGAAGAACACAACGAAGTGATAGAGTTTATCCAGGTGGAGATTCTTCATTTTCGGTACCTCGAGCTTGGGATATCCGGTAAGTACGAAGATAACTATGATCCACAAAATGAGCATACCCCGCCGTGCATTTCTTTTCATTCCTTTTCCCATTCACGAATTGCCTTGATGACATCCTTAGGTTTCTTGCTCCTTATTAAGTCCGACCGAAGGGAATCATCGGTGAGCAGGCGCAGGCTTTGAGCCAAAACTGCTGCATAGTTGTCGTTTTCGGAAAATAGAAAGAGCATAATGATACTGGCGGTTGCCGTTCCATAATCATCAAAAGCAAGACCCTTAGAGTTGACCGCGATAATCACTTCGCTCTTCGGTTTCTCCATAAGAACTACTCTGGGCAGAAATATTCCTTTACCAAGCGCAGTGGGCATAACCTTCTCCCGTTCAAGAATCTTCTGTACAATTACTGCGCCGTCTTTCTCGGCACTTTTCTCCAACATTTTGAGTAATGTACCCTGGTAGCTTCTTTCATCCACATTCAGTAGTACTTTACGCTCATCGATATAATCTGCAAGCATCAATTCATTATCCTTATTTCTGCTACATAGTCAACAATCGGAGTCAAATCAGTATCCGATTCCATCCTCAATGTAAAGCTCAAAATTCTGTTTAGAAGCACCACAATCCGGACAGCCCCAGTAGTCAGGGAGATCTTGAAAACTAGTCCCCGGATTTATTCCAGTTTCAGGATCACCTTTTTTAGGATCGTATATATATTCACAAATGGAACAACGCCATTTTTCCATGGTATTACTCCCCGAAATTAGGAACCCTTATCATATTCACTGGACACATCGAGCACAAACTCGATCAATTTATCCATAGCCTGGGCGAGCTTTTGATCGGATACGAACTTTGTGAATTCTTCGCCACCACCCACAACATCTGATACCAATAAGAATGACGCGGCATTCAGGCTACTTCGGTTAGCCAGGTAATAAATCAGGCTGGTTTCCATTTCCACAGCAATGATACCCTTTTCCCTCAGTTTCGGCACATAATCTGGGGAAGGATTGTAAAACACGTCAACGCTTGCCACTCCGCCGAAAATTATTTTCAGGTTCTTCTCCCTGGCGATTCTATCTGCCGTATTCAATATTTCAAATGTGGCATAGGGCGCATGGGGTTCACCCTTAAGATATGTCCGCGTCGCTCCGTCAAAAGGTGATGCTGCAACTGCAGCAATCATGTCAAGTTGTTTAATATCTGCGCCTATACCACCGCATGTGCCGATCCTAATGAGTGTCTTCACATTCAGTTGAATGAGTTCCTCAACAACGATCGCTGCCGAAGGACATCCCATACCCGTGGTTTGCACACTAACCTTTTTGTCTTTGTATAATCCAGTGTATCCCAGTAAGCCACGGTGTTTATTGACCATTTTCGAATCGGTGAACATCTGGCTTATTCTAACCGCCCGCGCCGGGTCACCAACCAACAACGTGTTTGGTGCATAATCTCCTTTGTTTGCCCTAAGGTGTATCGGCATCTAACCTCCTTCTTAACCCCTAATATCCTTAAATTCAGCAATCAAATCATAACGCTTTTCACATCGGTTTCCTACAAAACGCAATGATAGATGATACTATGTTTCCGGTGGCGCACCTCCCCCACTGACTTCTAGTGATTCAATAGCATGTAACAAAGAATCGCAGTGGTTTTTGAAAGACGCCATGTACTTATCCTTCACCGACGGTGCACGGGGAATTTTAACCCTGAGTGGATTAACCGGCGCTCCGTTTTTGTGAAGCTCAAAATGCAGGTGTGGTCCGGTCGAAAGTCCAGTTGACCCCAGATAGCCGATCAGTTCACCTGACTTAACCCTCTTACCCACACGCAGACCCTTAGCAAACCGGGAAAGGTGCCCGTAGCGTGATCTGAAGTTGTTTTTGTGGCGTATTTCTACTAAGTTTCCGTACCCGCCCCTCCATCCTTTGAAAACAACTTTCCCGTCGCCAATTGATGCAACCGGTGTTCCGATTGGTGCCACGTAATCCAGACCATGGTGGGGACGCCACACCTTTAATATCGGATGAAACCTTCTCTTTGAGAAGTAGGAGCTGATATAGGAAAACCGCAGTGGTGATTTCAATAATGATTTCCTTAAGGACTTTCCATCCAGATTATAGTAATCTTCGTTACCGTCTGGATCACGAAAATACACACCGTAGAAATCCCCGACTTCTCCTTTGTAGCGCGCGAAGAATATACCACCATAATCGACAAAAATCGAATCACAAAATGTTTTTTCGATATAGATTACAAACGAATCATCGTCCCGGGTATCAGTAAAGAAATCAATTTCCCATGCAAAAACATCAGCATACCTGAATACCAGATTAGAGGTTTCGCCTGCTGCTAGCATGGATTCATATAGTGTTGAGTTGACATTTCCTTTGACCAAAGTCAGTATCGTATCGACGTATGGATATTTCATCGAAACCAGGAAATTTGTACTATCCTTGACTACGTAGTATATGTTTTGAAGGTTCTGACGATAGGTCAAGTTTGAAAACCTGCCGTCTTCTTTAGTCAAAAGAATCGTATCTCCAGGAAAGCATTTGCGGAAAGGAAATCCTGCATTCTGAAGTGCCGTAATAATTTCTATCCGGCTGTCGGCCACCGACAGTTCGTCAAGTATTGTTTCAAGATTCTCCCCTCGCTTTACGACATGTTTACTCTCGGTGTATGCCGGCGTAGCGACCACTTCAGTCTTCTTCCCACAGCTAATAATCATTAGTGTAAGCAGTAAGAAGAAACTAAATTTGTTCTTGTATGTATTCCTTAACCCACTCATCGCAGACTGTATTCCTGTAGGCAAATGCACACCCTTCAACTGACAGTTTGTCAACTTGGGAAAGTCTGTAGATTATTGTCTTTAAATCGGAAAAGCCCCACATATCAAACTCGATTTGCAGATAGCGTTTCTTGAACCGAGAGGCAATATTACCTACATAACCGATATCTTTGAGTAACCTGCGCAAGTCCTTGACGCGCAATTTTGTAACAACTGCTACATGGATATGCATGTAGTTTTTTATTACACTCCAGTTGAAATTCGGCGCGATTGACATGATACCCTGTCGGTTCTTTCGGGTCCAGATAAGACGCGACAGTTGTATCTCTCTGTCTGATTTGGGATAATTCGTGATCGAATTAATGGTCGCATAATCTATACTCCTTTTCCCATACAGATCTGAGAGTATTTGCCAGTCTTGTTGCAGCATTACCCTGGGCATTGCAATATTGTATTCGCCAACCTTATATACCTCTGTATATTTCATCCCGGCGAACTTGTTCGACAACATCTTGATATCCCGCAGATTCCTGGTGTAAAAGAGCATTGAAAGATTTGGACAGACCCCTGGAGGAAAGGACATGTTTTCTACTACCTCCTCCAAGTACGGTACCGCCTTCTGGTTCTTGAATCTCGGGGTGGCATCTCCGGCAATACAAGCCCAATACCACTTGCCTCCATGAATCCCAGGCAGAAATAACTTGAAACCGTAGCTTCTTATTAGACCACCATCTTCAAAATTCCTTACCCGCAGCAATATTTCTTTACGGGTAATGTGGAATTTGCTCATAAATTCCTGGACAGGAATTGTACCCTGAAGTTCAAGTTGTCGCATGAGATTCAAATCGATGGGGTCGATTATCACTAGCGGATTATAGGCAAAATTCCAGACAAGTCAATACAGGAATTTTATGGACATCGTCTTTCGTTGAACGGTAACGAAGCCCGCCCCGTAGAATAATTGTTTTTTCCTATTGCCATCGATCATTCTGCGGTCAGTTCTGTTTTCGATAATCACCAAGACCATTCTATAGGTATTCAACGGGGCCCGTTTCGTCTAGCGTCCCATGATTACGAATACGAATCACGAATACGAATTACGGTCTTTTTGCTACTTGCCGATACAAAATTCCTCGAAAATGCGGTCGAGGATTTCTTTGTGTAGTATCTGCCCAGTCAACTCCCCCACGTCATTCAAGGCACAGTGGAGCTCATAAGCAGTGGTCTCAATCGTTGGCGCATTCTTGGCATCGACCAGACATCTCCTGGTCTTGGTTAAGGCATCGATATGCCGATGTCTCGTAACGAGCACATCATTCCTTGATTGGTCGGGCAGGAGAGTGCATTTGATACGATCCAGCAAACCCTCAACATTTTTGCCTGTCTTTGCTGATATTTTGGTCGAATCGGATAGTATTTGTTCATTAACTAGTTTTACATTCAGATCAATTTTGTTCACAATGAGAAGCTTCTGTTTGAATTTTACCAGATCGTAAAGATGAACGTCTTCCTCGTTCATCGATTCAGAGCCATCAAACATCAATAAGATCAGATCAGCATTATCAATAAGCGATTTTGTCCTTTGTTGTGCGATCTCATCGGGGCCAGATCCTGTAGAGAAGATGCCAGCGGTATCAAAGAGTCTGACGCGGATGCCGCCCACCTGGACACTTTCTTCAAGAAAATCCCGTGTCGTGCCGGGTTGTTCATGGACAATGGCTCGATCGTGGCCGAGTAATCGATTGAAAAGCGTTGACTTGCCAACATTAGCACGACCTGATATCAGAACACGATACCCTTCCTTAACTTTCAAACCCAAGGATGCACCGTTGAGGAGCGTGTCGATCTCTGCTATGATTTCTACGAGGCTCCCGGCAAATTCACCGGTCCCGTGCTGAACATCTTCTTCATCAGGGAAATCGATTTTGGCTTCGATCAAGAATAGAAGGTCAACAATTTTGGAGCGAATCTCATAAATCTTTTCCGAAAGTCTGCCCTCATATTGTAGGAGAGCTAACCCTCTTGCCTGCTCGCAGGTTGCATATACGGTATCGAGGACCGCCTCTGCCTGGATGAGATCGATCTTACCATTGAGCAGAGCACGCTTAGTGAATTCTCCCCGCCCTGCGGCACGCGCACCAAGCTCAATCAGAATTCTTATTACCCGATCCACGATCAAGGGATTACCATGACATGACAACTCGACCACATCCTCGCCAGTGTAAGAACTGGGCTTGTAAAATGGGGTGACAAGTGCTGTGTCTATGGTCTCCCTTGTCCTAGGATCCAATATATGACCGTGGTAAACGTGCTGTGCCTCTATCTGCACACTCGATTCAGTGAATTTGAATATTCTATGTAACAGGGGTATGGCCTGCTCTCCACTCATTCTGACAACCGCGATACTCGAATATCCCGCGGGAGTAGCGCAGGCAACTATGGTGTCAAAAGGATTCATCGTTCGGAGCAATGATCACGTTCTTACTTGCCCCCTTCCCGATGCTGTAGAGCTTGACTCCTTTTATCTCGCTTAGCTTACTTTCAACTATTAGCTGCTCGCGCTTGGTTAGCGGATCAAGCGCCATCTCACGCCCGGTCTGCAGCACTATGCGCGCAATTGCCTCGGCTTTCTTCTTCAGAAAATTCGTCCGGCGCATGCGATATCCACTGACGTCAACTAGAATCTTTAAGTTGGGATGAAAACGCTTCATCAAACGGGTGATAATATACTGCAAAGCCCAGAGCGTCTCACCTTTCTTGCCGATTAGTATCGCGTCAGCGTGCCTGGTTTTGATGTTTAGGTAAAACCCCTTATCGTCCTTGCTGATGTTGATGTTCGGTTTGAATCCGCAGCTTTCGAGTATGAATCTGCTAAGTTCGAGAAGGTGCTGGCGAGGCTCTTTAACTTCCATTTTGATTTTTACCTCCCCTTCCTCTTCGGAAAGAGTTTCGTATTCAACTTCCTCTTGCCTCACCCTTAATATCTTTAATCCGTTCTCAATAGCCTCTTCGAGATCTTTCCCTGACGCTTCAGCCAGTCTCATTTGAGTCCTCCTCTTCTTATGACAAAGTGTTCAATTAAAGTCAAGATATTGTAGGAAAACCAATATAATTGTAGTCCGGAGGGCAAACTTAAAAATATCCAAACCATTAAAATAGGCATGAAAATAACCATCAACCGCTGCCTGGGATCAACAGTTGTGGTGAGCGATTGAATCAACATCATTACACCCATACTGATCGGCAAGACGTAATAGGGATCTTTCAGGGACAAATCAGTTATCCAGAATAAGAAACTTGCGTGCCGAAATTCGATTGAAGTCGTGAGCGTTCGGAACAAGGCGAAGAATATTGGCATCTGAATGAGTAAAGGCAGACATCCGGTAAACGGGTTAACCTTGTATGTTTTATATAAATGCATCATCTCCTGATTCAGACGTTGCTTATCATCCTGATATTTCTGTTGGATCTTCTTGAGTTCTGGTTGAATCATCTGCATTTTATGTTGAGACATGATCATTTGCCTAGAAAGCGGGAAAAATATCAACTTAATCAATAGGGCAAAAATCATTATAGTAAATCCGTAGTTTCCGATCAGCGAATACATGAAGTTTAGGATAGCCATGATGACCTTTGAAATCGGCCCCCAGAAGCCACCCGATGCAAGCTCTTCATATCCTTTTTCGTACTGCGCAAGCTGCTTGCGATCCATCGGAAGCAAAAGTACACTGATATCGATGTCTGACATATTCACGATCTCGGCACCGTAACGGTCTTTGGCGCCGCCCATATAATAGCATCCGAATGCCGCGTCCCGAGTTTCGACCTCGTCGTTATCGTCGGGAAATTTGTAGAATCGCAACCTATCGATCAGGCGGTTGTTGTTGATCATCAAGATGAAATATTTGCTCCGCAACGCAAACCAGTCGAGTTTGCCAGTATATTCATAGCTTTCTTTAATCTTCTTGGTTATGCTTTCCAACTTCTCATTCTTTATGTAGACGTTGAAGTTTCTCAAGTCATCGGTACGGTTCTTAGTCTCGGTAACGTTCAATCCGGATCTTAGACTTAGTATCTGAGGCATCGTGTCTGAAGAAACGTTAAGCGAAAATCCGTATGGCTGGTCAAACCGATAAGTCTTCACCATGGTCTTACCTGAATTCGTGTAACTAAACACAACCGAATCGCCGACAACGGCATATTCGAATTCGATGGCCGTGTTTTGGCTGTCTTGAGCCAGACTCAGGAAAAGATTCCGTCCCGGCGGTACGATATCGATATCGTAATCTTTCAAGTAAAGAGACCGCACCGAACCTCCAAAGCTCGAGAGTACCACTCTCACGTGCCTGCGATCGACTACTATTGTTTCCTGTTCGACCGGCACAAACATCTCTTCTTCTGTATCAACCGGTGCAACAATTGTATCCTCAAGCACCGGCTCGGGTG
>JBAUFP010000437.1:0-9841 GCA_049679205.1 bacterium
ATGGGGATGCGGGTAAAGGCACCCCGCGTTGAGGTGATTGATGCTAGCGGTCAGTGGCGCGAGGTTACGACCTGCGGTGTGCCGGCTGGGCATGAGAAGGTTGTGACCTATCCCCTGTATGATGAAATGGGGCAGTCGATTTTCAACAACGGGGATCACCGGGTGCGTCTTACCTTCACCCAGGAAGTCTATTTGGACAAGGCATGGGTCAGCTGCTTGGATGTTTCTGATTATGGGACGGTTTTGTTACAGCCAGTCAGCGCCGATCTGCATTACTATGGTTACGCGGAATATGCTTCGAATGATGGTAAGTATCCAGGCCAGTTTGATTACGAGAAACAGGTTATACACGATTACGCGCAGATCGCTGGCTACTACACGCGTTACGGTGATGTGAGGCAATTGCTCGACAATGCGGATAGCCGTTTCGTGATAATGTCTCACGGCGATGAAATCAGTCTGGAATTCGATGCGGACGCTTTGCCAGAATTACCGGCTGGCTGGCGACGTAGCTTTGTTCTCGCGGCCAAGGGTTTTTACAAAATGGCGCGTCCGGGTCGGGCTTATGCCTACTCGGTAGATCCTTTGCCGTACTACGGAATGCGGGAGGACCTGGCGGCTGACGGTGTAGGTTACTATCCATATGATCCTTCGCCAGGACTCCTCGGTTCATTGGTTGGCAGAATATACGCGCGCTTGGTCTGGGGTTATCCGTTCTCGCTTGGGGATGCCTGGATAATGGTCAAGAATCATTTCGCGGGCGGCGTGGCCCGGAGTTACCCGGCACACCTGACTGAATACTGCCAGGTTTGGAATACCAGAATGCATGCTCCGTATTTCCCTGAAGACTATGCTGATCTTCCGCCTCATGCGAACCTTGAACAGGTGCCCATGGATGAACGTGCTGGCCAGTGGCCAACGCGTCTGGCGTCACTTGGTATTCCCTTTGGCGCGCATTCCCTGCACAGCAATTACATAAGGGTCTGGCTGGTGACGACGCAACCAATCGGAGTTGAGGAACTGGTTGACCAACCGGCATCAGTTGTGTTTCGAGTCGGTCATCCCAATCCATTCCGGCAGAACACGACAATATCCTATGTCTTGGGCAAGTCTGCTCAGGTCGAGTTAGGTGTATACGATGCTAGTGGTCGCTTCGTCCGTTGTTTAGTGCAAGGTATGCAGGAACCGGGTGAATACCACTCCGCGTGGGATGGCAAAGACGATCGTGGACAGAGTTTGGCCGCGGGCATCTATTTTGTGAGGTTCAAGACTGCTGATTCAGAGAAAATCGAAAAGGCAGTACTGGTCAGATAGAATTAGGATTGCTCTTGACCTTGTTTTGGAGGTAATGAAGAGTTGTGAATGAACATTGAGAATCGATATCTAAAAGAAAGGAGTTGAAATGGTAAGAACAATAGTTACGACTATGAGCTTGTGCTTAGCGCTAGCCTCGGGATATGAAGGCCTCTACGGCGTTATGTCTGGCGGGACGGTTCATCAGTATGCACCGGCGCCTTACGGTGATGCGGATTGGTTATACTTCGCTAACGGCATAAAGTTCGATGTCCGGCACGGCGAACCCGAACTGCCGAAATCATTAACCCGAGATCACTCCCGGTACTACATTGTACATTGTAAAGGACCGGTCTATCCTGAATACGTACAACAAATCAGGCAGGCCGGTGCAACAGTCTATTCGTATATTCCAAACTATGCATTCCTGGTGAAGATGGATGAATTAATGAAGAACCAGGTTGCACAGATCGAATTTGTCGACTGGATAGGCATTTATCAACCAGCATACAAGCTATCCGGTCAGGAAGAGTTCAGGACTTTGCAGGGCAATCACGAGGTGACCATACTACTCTATCCAGAAGCTGATTTGAACGACGTCTTGGATCAGCTTGACGAAATGGGTGCACGGATTGTCGATATTGCTCCGGGTGACTGGTACCACACAATCCGTTGCGATGTCGACCTTGCCAGTGTACCGGCGATCGCCAGCCTGGATGAAGTTAGCTGGCTCGAACCCTGGCATAAGATGGAACCGCATAACGCGAGTGTGCAGTGGGTAGTGCAGACTGCAACTTCGCAGAACCGTCGCATCTGGGATATGGGTATCCGGGGCGACGGGCAACTCGTGAGTACTTGCGATAGCGGTGTGCGAACATCTCATTATGCGTTCCGCAGTACCAATTCATCCTGGCTCACAACCTGGGGCGATTATCCTAATGATCGTAAGATCATTGCCTATAAACCAGCGAATAGTTACGGGTCAGGCTATGCGGATTTCGGTGATGAGGCTAACAATTACTGCCACGGCAGTCATGTTTCGGGCACGGTATGCGGCAATGATGACGTAATGGGTAGCCCGAGCACTTATGACGGAGTGGCAATCAACAGCCGGCTCTATTTTTGTGACGGCGGCGGTTCACTGGGTTGCGTGTATCTTCCCTCGAATCTTTATACATTGTTCGCTATGCCGTATGCGGGTAATGCGGCGGGTAGTGTGAAGATCATGTCAAATTCCTGGGGCAATCCGGTTAATGGTCAGTATACTTCTGAAGCCATGGCCGTAGATCTGTTTGTCTATTTTAACCAGGATTTTCTGCTTTGTTTCTCGAACGGCAACAATGGGCCCAGTGCGATGACGGTTGGTTCACCGGCTACGGCAAAGAACTGCATATCGGTGGGCGGGAGCAGGAATAGCGGTCAACTCAATCAGATCTACTACTACTCAAGCCGTGGGCCGACCCAGGATGGTCGGCGCAAACCGACCTTGATTACCCCTGGACAGACCGTGACCTCGGTCAGCGGTTTCGGCGATACTGGATACTCAATAATGGACGGCACGAGTATGGCGTCGCCCAGTGCGGCGGGTGCCGCGGTTTTGGTGCGACAATACTTTGTCGACGGTTGGTATCCGTCCGGTGCTGCTAGTCCAGCGGATTCGCTGTTACCTTCAGCCGCTTTACTCAAGGCAGTGCTCATCAACAGTGCGGATCGTAATATGAGCGGATTTACGGTGCCCGATAATAATGTGGGTTGGGGTCGCGTTGACCTCGATAGCGTGCTCTATTTTACCGGTGATACCAGAGATCTGGCCGTCGTTGATAACGCGGTGGGGGTTTCTACGGGTCAGTATATCGAATATACGTATAATGTAGCATCGAACGCAGTACCGCTCCGCGCTACGCTTGTGTGGAGTGATTACCCGGGTGCGGGTGGTGCAGGTATAAAATTGGTCGACAATCTTGATCTCACGATGACTGATCCTGGCAGCACCCAGTACAAAGGGAACGTGTATGCAGGCGGTCAGTCAACTACCGGCGGCAGCTATGATACGCTCAATGTTGAGGAATGCGTGCGCATCGACGCACCTCAGAGCGGGAACTGGACGATCCGGGTTACCGGGGTGAATGTTCCCTATGGTCCGCAGCCCTTCGCGCTTGTGGTCACCGGTGATCTGGCGGGTACTGGAGTCGAAGAGTTAGAGGCTGCGCACGAGACAAAGCGTTTCCACATTTATCCGCTGGTTTCTTACGCACATCCGTATCGCTTGGCCTACTCGCTTGATGAGCAGGCAGCGGTCCGTGTTCTGGTCTACGATGCGGCGGGGAGAATGGTTGATGATAAGGACTATGGTGTACTGAGCGGTTCTGGTGAACTGATGATACGTTTGGATAGATTCGCTTCCGGTATCTACTTCATAAAGACCGAAGCGGGCGGTATTTCGGAGCTAGCCAAAGTCATTTGGGTTAGATAACTGCATAATTGTCCAAAAGGGGGGCGTAGCGCCAGGCGCTACGCCCTTTTTGTTTTTGACACAATTTTGCCTACTTTCTGAATAGGCGCTTGATGTAGTCTCTTGCCTCGGTGACGCCTAGTAATATACAGACGATGTAGCATACTGCCGACGCTGTAAGGCCGGCCAGCCCGAGGCTCAAGACTTGAGCCAGGAAATCAACGCCCAAAAAGCTCGCCAGTAGACGGTTTAATAAAATGCCAACAAAGCCGCCGGCTATTGCGGCGAGAACGAGACGCGTGAAATAATCGACGAGCGGCGATAACTCGAACTTGCCTATTTTTTCGGGGAGCCTGTGCAAGAGTATGGCAAAATTGACGAATGAAGCGATCGTCGTGGCCAGGGGAAATGCCCGGAAGCCAATTACGCGCATCAGGCCTAAGCTGATGGCGACGTGTAGCCCGACCGAAATAAAGCTCGCATACATTGGTGTTTTTGCATCACGGTAGGCATAAAAGACTGCAGCAACGTTTCTTATGCCGGCGATAAACGGCACGCCGATTATATAGAGAATCAGTGCCTGGGTTGTAGCATAGGTGTCGAATGGCATAAATCTTCCGCGTTCGTATATGAGCCGGGCAATAGGTTGTGAAAGGAACGCAATGATGATCGAAGTCGTAACCGTAAGAAAGAAGACGAGGTGCAGCGAATCGAAAAGCGTTGTTCTGGCCTCGCTAAACTTCTTCTCTATGACGTATTTTGAAATGGTCGGTAATGCTACAGTGCCAACCGCGATGCCGAAGAGGCCGAGTGGTAAGTGCATGATACGAAAGGCATAATTAAGCCAGGTCATGCTGCGTTCTTGGAGAAAGGAAATGAGGAAAGTATCGACCGCGACATTAATGCGTGAGGCAGCCAACCCGAGCGCGACCGGAACAAATAAGGCAAGGATCTTATGGAGGTTCGGGTCTTTGAAGTTGATGTATAACTTGTAATGAAATCCTTTGCTAAAAAGCACGGGTACTTGAATCAGGAATTGCAGTAAGCCGCCGATCAGAACACCGTACGCCATTGCATATATGGGATCGGTGCCACTTCTCACAAAATAGGCATAGGACAAGAGCGGTATCGCGATCGATATGATGTTAAAAAAAGCAGGTGCAACTGATGGAAAGAAGAATTCGCGTTCCGTATTCAAGTATCCCATTGCCCAGGCAGCCATAGCTACAAAAAGCAAGAACGGAAACATGATTGCGGCCAGGCTGGCGGTAAGCGCTTGTTTATTGGGAATATCACCGAAACCAAATGCAATGATTTTAACGAGATAGGGTGCGAGTAATATTCCCGCAACAACGATCACCCCGACAGCAATAAGCAGGATATTGAAAACGTTGCTGGCGAGCAGGTTTTGTTGTTCTTTGCTCCTCTGTTTTTCTGCAGTGAGGATTGGCACAAATGCAGCGGAGAGTGCAGTTTCCGCGAAGAGATCCCTCAAGAGATTAGGGATGCGGAACGCGGCAACAAAAGCGTCGGTTGACCGTCCCGCACCATACAGGTAGGCGAATACTGATTCCCGGAACAGGCCGAAAACACGGCTGATTGCGGTGCCGATAGTGAATGCCCTCACACCTTTCGTGATATCGGCCATTTTTCCATTATACAGAATTTGCCATATGTGTCAATGTTCGTATTGTAAGCCCTATGGATACCATTTTGCCGCGATTTCCATTGACTTTAAGGGGATTTAAGATATAATCCTGCGAGGAGGCAACAATGAAAGCAACAGTTGGCATCAATGGCTTTGGGAGACTCGGCCGGTTATTTTTCAGGATCGGGTACAAAAGCGACAAATTCGAAATCGTAGGAATAAACGATATTACTGACGCCAAGACATTAGCCCATCTGCTTAAATACGACTCAGTGCATCGTACGTTTGACGCCGATGTCAAAGCCAAGGAGAACGCGCTGATAGTTGATGGCAAGGAGTACAGGATATTTGCGGAGAAGGATCCATCAAAACTACCCTGGAAGGATTTGGGTGTTAACTACGTCCTGGAAGCTACTGGCAAGTTCCGCGATTACGGTAAGGCCGAGCTCCATATCAAGGGTGGTGCGAAACGCGTCATGCTCTCGGCACCTGGTAAGGGTGAGCCAAAGATTCCAGGTTTTGTCATGGGTGTGAATCATACGGACTATGATCCTCAGAAGCATATGATTTTCTCGAATGCATCGTGCACGACGAATTGTTTTGCGCCAATTGTGAAAGTGTTGCAGGAAAATTTCAAGATACGCAAAGGCTTGATGACCACGACTCATGCCTACACGAATGACCAGAGAATTCTAGATTCACCGCATAAGGATTTGCGCCGGGCTAGGGCGGCCGCGGTTTCGATGATCCCCACATCCACGGGTGCGGCGAAAGCCATCACCGAACTCTTCCCGGAATTGAAGGGCAAGCTCGATGCGGTTGCGATCCGGGTGCCCACGCCGGATGTCTCGGTCGTCGATTTTGTTGCCGAACTCGAAAAAGAAACAACCAAAGAAGAAGTAAACAGTACTTTCAAGAAAGCGGCCGAGGGTGATCTGAAAGGCATTTTGTATTACTGTGAAGAACCACTTGTTTCCTCGGACTTCATTGGTAACCCGTATTCCTCGATCTTTGATGCTGAGTTGACCAAGGTCATCGGCAACCTGGTGAAGGTGTTCGGCTGGTATGACAATGAATACGGCTATTCCGCACGTACAGTTGATCTGTTTGAGTATGTAATCGGGAGAGAGTGATGGCAAAGCTATCCGTAAAAGACTTAGATTTACCAGGTAAAAAGGTATTTTTACGGGTTGATTTCAACGTACCGCTCGATGAGAATCTTAATATCCAGGATGATACCAGGATCAAGGCAGCCCTGCCCACGATACAGTACATAATCGACAAGGGTGGAATGCCGATCATTGCGAGTCATCTGGGTCGGCCCAAAGGAAAAGTAGACGCTAAGTTGACACTTGAGTCGGTCGCCCACCGCTTAGAGATGCTCCTCAACAGCAAGGTGCAATTTGTAAAGGATTGTATCGGTGATGAGGTGAAGAAAGTGGTTGCCGGGTTGAAGCCCGGCGATGTGCTGTTGCTCGAAAACCTAAGGTTCCATATTGAGGAAAAGAATAATGATGCTAATTTTGCCCGAGAGCTTGCATCGCTGGCTGATCTATATGTCAATGATGCTTTTGGTGCGGCGCACCGCGCTCATGCTTCAGTCGCGGCCATTGCACAAAACTTCGAGAACCCAGCCGGCGGCTTCCTCATGGAGAAAGAACTGCAATACCTGGACAGCGCCCTGAAAGATCCCAAAAGACCATTACTCGCAATAATTGGCGGTGCAAAGGTATCAACCAAGATCGGGGTCATAAAGAATCTCTTAGACACGGTTGATAATCTGGTGATCGGTGGCGGTATGTGCTTCACTTTCTACAAGGCGAAAGGCTATGCTATCGGAAAATCTTTATGTGAAGATGACTTACTGTATGAAGCAAAGACCGCGCTGAATAATCCGAAGCTATATCTGCCCGTGGATGTCCTGGTCGCAAAGGAAGCAGAGGCCGGCAGCACGACACAAAACGTGGAAGTAACGTCAATACCAGAAGACAAGATGGGCGTCGATGTCGGTGCAAAGTCGGTCGCGGCTATTATCGATTTCATAAAAGAGGCGAAGACGATTGTATGGAATGGTCCGATGGGTATTTTCGAGATCCCAGGCTTTGCGCGCGGGACTGAGTTCGTTGCTAAAGCAGTAGCCACGGCAACCAAAGCAGGGGCGGTTTCTATTGTGGGCGGCGGCGATACGATTTCGGCATTAAAGAAATTCGATCTTGTGGATGCGGTGAGTCACGCGTCAACCGGCGGTGGGGCATCACTTGAATATTTGGAAGGTAAAGAATTGCCCGGGATAAAAGCGTTAAAGGAGAAATGATGGAACCGATCATTGCTGGAAACTGGAAGATGAACAAAGAACCGGGTGAATCCAGGGCACTCGTGCAGGAATTGATGGCACTCACTGGCGATGTTAAAGGTAGGATAATGATTGTTATTCCGCCCTTCACGTCGTTGCCCTCGGTTGGTGAGTTGATCAGAAACTCAAGATTCAAACTTGGTGCACAGAACATGCACTGGGAGCGAAGCGGGGCATTTACCGGTGAAATCTCGGGGTTATTCTTAAAGGCGGTCGGCTGCGAATATGTAGTAATTGGTCATTCAGAACGCAGACACATTATGGGCGAGACCGATGAAGTGATAAACAAAAAGCTGAAGGCCGCACTAGAGATCGGGTTGATCCCGATTATGTGTGTAGGAGAGAAGGAAGAAGAAAGAGAAGCTGGGAAGACTGAAGCCGTGATACAACGACAGATCGTGAAGGGCCTGCAAGACATCGAGAACGAGGCGCACAAGATTGTTTTCGCCTATGAGCCGGTATGGGCGATCGGTACCGGCAAGACCGCCACTCCTCAGCAGGTCGTCGAAGTACACAGCTTCATCCGTGGCATGCTCAGGAAGCCGAGCACGATTCTCTACGGCGGCAGCGTTAAGCCCGAGAATGTTGATTCCCTGATGAAAGAAGAAGAAATACAGGGTGCGTTGGTCGGCGGTGCCAGCCTGAAGCCGGACGGCTTCGCCAGAATTATAAAGTTTCAATAGACTGTACTCAGATATTCAACCAATACCGGGTGCAATTCCTAAGTAACTCTATCAAAAAGACATTTTAGCGCAACAAAACTACTTTCCGCGTTAAAATCATGCAACCGGTTTCAAGCGAGACGAAATATATTCCGTTTGGTAAGTCATAGTTGTGTAGATCAAGAAAATGATTTCCACCAGAAAAGTGCGCTTCGTGAAGTATCTTTATCAGACGTCCATTGATGTCGTAGAGGTTGATATCAATGTTGCCCGGACGTGATAAGCAGAATTGGATGATCGATTTACCTTTGCTGATGCTGGGATTTATGTGCAGGTAGGTGCAGAGAATACTTCCCACGTCATTTTCATCAATTGCGAGTGGTAGAAAGGATGTCACGAGACCTCTTTCGAAATACAAGATCAGTTGTATTGCGTTCACCCATATTGCATATGACCAAACATCACCTCCTATATTGACAAGACGGTGAGCTACCTCGGTGGCACTCCAGTCACCCCATGCGATTTGTGTTGTATTGACATCTGACAAAGGTTGTGATATGGTCCAGCTTGCTCCGTTATCAGTAGTGTAGATACCTCCGATGTGCGCGCCGTTGTAATAAGTAGTACCTGCGTGTTCCTTGTAGTAATAGGCTTTGTAGCTCGCCAATATGGTGTTGCTTACCGGGTCATGTGCGATGTTTGGGTATTGACTAGGGTAACAATAGAAGGTTGTGTCCGCGATCGTCAATGAACATGCACCGATCTGTCCGGCATCCCATATTTCCCAGGTCCAGTTGCCCGGATTGCCCGTGCCGTGCAATATATAAGGTCCACCGCCAGGAGTGCCGATGTCGGTATGAATTGCCCAAGGTTCATTATCCACTACTTCGCAGTCAAACTCAGGCCACCAGAACATTGAACCACTGTTTACAGGAACACCGGGTATAGGCGTTTCCGGACTCCAAGTGTAACCGCCATCAGTTGATTCCATGTAGTATGGGTATGGTATTGAATCAGTTGGCGTGTAGCTGTAGTAATCCTGGTAGGTATAAAACACGTAGCCATCTGTGCCCTGACGGACATGGCCGCAAGCACCATATCCCATTGGAATCGTGTCAGTCCAGGTGTAGCCGCCGTCGTGAGAAATCCAACAGTATGCCCACTCGTTGCCGCCAGCAAGGTAACTCCAAGCGGTTAGAACTACGTAGTCGGGATTGTCTGGGGCGACCGCTACGCTTGGGTGCCACGGGGACATGGCTGGCGGTTGTGAATTAGGCAACACGCATGGTATTGAGAATGACGGGGCCGAAGGGATGTTCTCTTCAATCATGACAACAATACGACCGTCATTATATCCCAGCGTGGATTCCTGCCAAACGAAAATCAGGCCGCCAACTTGACAGAAATCAGAAGGGCCATCAACTCCTGGATAG
>JBAUFP010000438.1:0-5000 GCA_049679205.1 bacterium
CTCCATGTCTCATGGTCTTGGAAAGCCGACCGGAATAATGTATAGCGGTTCCTCATCCTTCAGTTTGAGTAATTTGCTCAAATCATCATCCCGGAATGCGCCGACTGGTACTGAACCAAGCCCCAGTGCTACTGCTTCGAGGTGTATGTTTTGCGCGCAATGACCGGCTTCAATATGTACGTACCGCGCAGCCCGATTACCGTAACGCAAAGCAGTTCGTTCGAATACCGCGGTTATTATGACGACCATACCGGCATCAGAAATAAAACCCTGGCCCAACGCTGCTTTGGCGATATCTTTCCTTATATCTTTACCTATTTCTTGCTTCAGCGCATGCGATGCAGGTATATATCGATACAACCCATCCTTTTTCGCAACGAATACATCCAGCGGATACGTTGCGCCGGCCGAAGGCACCGTGCGAAATCCACGGCGATCCTCTGTTATTCCTTGGGCCGCCCATAGAATATTGGATATTTGCTGCAGTGATAATTCCTTATCTTTGTAACCACGTACCGAACGCCGTTTCTCCATACACTCTTCAATTGATGCATTGGTGAAATCTGGAGCAGGCAAGCTGATCATATCATCCCCCGCACCGATTAACAAAAACAACAAACCGATTAGCATAAAACCTCCCATCATGCTGCATAGCAGCATGTAGTAATTGTGTTATTATGTAACTATGTAATTGACAGAACATATCTCGTCATTATGTCATTGGATGCGTTGTATCCACATACTGCAATTACGTCATTGAGTAATTTTGTAATCGCCAAAACTACTTCGATTCTTTTGTTTTGGTCATTCATGTTTTGGAATTCGGATTTGTTTCGCATTTCGGATTTAGAATTTGGGATTTGCAGTGTTCTTTGTCACTGCGTCATAGAGTACTCGGGCGGTATTGCAGTGGATTTCAACGGTATCGTCAACGTGCTCGGCGTAGCCACCGCCCAGAACAACCGCGACCGGAAGCTTCTCTTGCTGTGCGCCATGAATAACCAGCTCATCCCTTTTTCTCAAACCCTCTATGGTCAATCTAAGACTACCCAGTTGATCAAAGACATAGGGATCAGCACCGGCAAGATATATTACAAAATGGGGTTTGAATTCACCATAAACTAAGTTCAAAGCAGCGGCTAATTTCTCGAGGTACTCTTCATCACCGACGCCATTATCGAGACCGATATCCAGATCGGATTTTTGCTTCATAGGATAGAGATGTTCCTGGTGCATAGAAAAAGTGAAGACGCGCTCTTCGTTTTCAAAAAACTTGGCCGTGCCGTTCCCCTGGTGCAAATCACAATCGATGACCGTTACTCTTTTCACACCCTGTTCCAGCATCATGACCGCGCCAAAGACAACATCGTTAAGATAGCAGAACCCTTCAGCATGCGAAGGGAATGCATGATGAAATCCACCACCGATATGATAACACGCACCACTCTCCAATGCCCGCTGCGCTGTAAGGTAAGACCCACCACAGCACAAGATCTGGGCATCAATGATATCCTTATTCACCGGCATCTCCGAAGGGACCGTGCGCGCAGTCGAGCGCAAATTGAGCAAATCGTCAAGATATTCTTGAGTTATGATCTTGAGCAGTTGTTCATTACTCGGACGCGCTGCCGTGAGTACATTATCATCTTTGATCAAGCCTTCGACCTGCAAGGTCCGGTGTATCAACTCATATTTCTCGGTCGGAAACACATGCATACCTATATCGGCCTTGTACTTAGGGGAATAGACAAAGTCCATGTTAGAATGTTATCATCAACTGCACGTATGTGCGGTTGTGAAGCCAATGGGGCATGGGAAGATCACCTTCCATTGCTTCGACAATATAGAACCAGACGTTCTTATACCGGTATTCGCAACCGAGGGTGAAACGCCGCTCATTTGCGCTGCGACCTTGATTATTATCGTAGAATTGCTGCTGCATCCCAAAATGCCAGACAAAACTGCCGCCCGGATGAAATTCGACATCGAACAAGTACGCGTATATATCCCTCCGGTAGTTTACTACACTATCCATGCCTACGGGAAAAAGATGTAGAGAATCATCTTCGGTCTTGTAGTTATATGTAAAATATAGCGTTGGACGCCACTTATCAGTGATACGATAGGAAATCATCGGTTCAAGAATTATTTCGAAAATATCCCCGGTATGAGCTCGGCTTGTATCAATATGGTATATTTCTGACCCGTACAGATCAAAGATCAACCCACCGCGAACCTTGCCGATATCCTGCCAGAAACGTGTATAAAAAGCTCTATGCAATCCCTGCTCGTAAAAATAAGGAGGGTATGTGAATTCTCTCTCCCTAGACTGTAACAAATACCGGTTGGTCAGTTCGAAGGCAAGAGCGAGATGACCAGTCGACCAGTATCGATTCAGCTTTGCCTGCCACTTAACGGGAAAAGTTTCATAGGTTATCTTATCCGGGCCATCCGGGAAATTCTTATAGGAATAGTTACGGTCAAAATCCTCTAAGACGAGAAACGTCTCGATATAATTCAAGTAGTCCTCGCCCCAAAAAAACCCGAGCCCGAGTTCATCTTCACCTTTGTAATAGTGGGGCGCGACCGTAAAGAGAATACGCAAATTCTTGCGCACCTGGAAAAACGGTTCGAAATGGTGGTTCGAAACATGCCGGTCATAATCACCGTGATAACGATTACGGTACCTCACACCGAACCATGAAGCGAGATTCGCCTCGAGCTTGGTCTCTAGATTGATATACCAATGCCAGAAGTCGAGACACCCTTGTGATGTCCGCAAAGCATTAGTCGCACCATCATAATATGCATCCCATGCCGGGAAATAGTGCGCGAGCTGTTTATCCATGATATAATGGGCATTAGAGTCTTCTGGCGCGTACTGCAACAGAAAGAATATCAGTAACATATTACCACAAACTGAGCTTCACTGACGGAAAAGAACCCTGAAGAGTACAAGGATAAAGGTGGCAACAACGACGATCAAGAGAAAATAGAGAAAGAAGATATTGGTGCTGCGTTTTTTCTTTTTCTTTTTCTTCTTCTTTCTGATTACCGTTGTTGTTTGTTTCTTAAGGTCTATACTACTGACGATCTGGCTCAATGTCTGCTCACCACTCGCAAGATTCTTCCAGCCGACAAAGTTCTCGAGATCACTAGCCATACGGGCAACGGTTTCATACCTCCGATTAAGGTTCTTCTTCAGCGCCTTGTTGATGATTCGCGCCAGCCGGTAACTGTGGTGGGGATCGATGAAGAACGGCGATTTGTATTTACCCCGTGCGATTCTCGCCGTAATATCCTCTGCACTCTCGCCCCAGAAAGGCTTCTTACCCGTCAACATTTCATACAGCACAATACCGGTCGAGAATACATCGGATTGAGCAGAAAGGCGCTTGCCCATAGCCTGTTCTGGCGACATGTAACACGGGGTGCCGATCAATGTACCCGCTGATGTCAAATCGCGCGCCGTGGCATCCTTGGCAACACCGAAATCGGTTATTTTCACGTGCCCTTCTTTGGAAATCAGAACATTAGTTGGTTTTATGTCCCGGTGTATGATGTTGTTCCGGTGCGCGTGACTAATGGCCAGACAAATCTCGCGCGCGATCAGGCCGGCGACGACTGGATGCAACGGTGTTTCGTTTTCAATGACATCAGCCAGACTCACGCCGTCGACATACTGCATGACCAGATAACTTGCCTGTCCGACCGAGAAATAATCATAGATGGCCACGATGTTAGGATGTTCGAGCCCGGCGGTTATCAGTGCTTCATTCTTGAACCGTTTACGGTACTCGCTACTTGATGATTTACTCATTTCCTTGACAACCACGATACGGTTGAGCGGCATCTGGATAGCCGTATATACCTTGGACATGCCGCCCCGGCCAATGATATCGAGGATCTTGTAGTTACCGACGAATTTTATTTCTTTAGTCATGATACCCGCAGACGCGGTTCCGGCCCTTCTCTTTAGCCTGGTACAGAGCCTGATCTGCCTTTTCCAGGATCGAACTGAGCGAATCGCCGTCTTGTGGAAAGCCGGCAACACCGACGCTCACGGTTACCGCAATGCCTAATCTCTCCCTGGTCTGCTTGGCCACGATCTCCCTGATCTCTTCACCGATCTTGATCGCGTCGTCAGAAACCGTATTGGGAAGTACGACGACGATCTCCTCTCCGCCGTATCTTGCGACGATATCGGTATTGCGACATGCCTTTTGGATCAACCAAGCGACCGCCCTTAAAACATCATCGCCGGTCCGGTGACCGTAATTGTCATTGACCTCTTTAAAATGGTCCAGGTCAACAAAGAGTATCGAAAAGTGCCTTTTAGCCACTTTGGCTTTTTCAAATTCCTCAGCCGCGATCTTATCGAAATACTGCCGGTTAAATATCCCGGTCACCTTATCGGCATTGGCCAGCGTGGCCAAACGTCTCCGGCTCTTGCGCACGAATTTTTCGATGTCTTCAAACTCCTTGCGAAGTGATTTGCTATCAATCTTCTTACCCAGCGACGTGAACTTATCGGAGATGATCGCTGTCTCCTTGCCGCGCCGTTTTATCTCGGTCTCTTCGATATTGAACAGGCTGCTCGTACCATCATCAAAGAGTATCGAGTAATCGCCCACCGAAATTTCGTCGCCTGAATTCAAAGTGTGATGCTCTATAGTCCGACCGTTGACAAAAGTCCCGTTTGTGCTGTTGAGGTCTTCAATGATGTACTTGCCTCCTTGAAAAAGGACTGCAGCATGATGTCTTGAGACATCGTTACTGACCAGGGTCAGGTCGGTATCCTCGGCTCGGCCTATTACACAACGACCTTTACCGAGTGGTAATTGTTTTGCGACTTTGCCACAATCAAGAAGTAACAACCAATAGGTCTTCATCGCACTCCCCTTCTAGGCATGCTCGCCCGCATAAAGAAAGATATCTCCAAATAGTTCATTCTGCTCGGCGCGGGCATAACCCATTTTAACGATCTCCAGCATGCCAAA
>JBAUFP010000439.1:0-15843 GCA_049679205.1 bacterium
GGTGTATACTCTAAATCGGCATCCTGAATAATGACATAATCACCATTGACCAGGGTCAAACCAGATCGAATCGCCGTACCTTTGCCCATATTTCTTTCATGAAGAATCACTTTAATTCCTTTCCGATACCTCAATATGTTTCGCGCCCCATCACTTGAATAATCATCAACTACTATTATCTCTTTTTCTAACGGTACTGCCTCAACCGCATCGATTATCTCTGCAAGGTGGCTTTTCTCATTAAATACAGGGATAATGACCGATATCCTCACCGGTCAATTATAGCAAGATTTGGGTGATTGTAAAGGTAATAGAGTGTATAATACTCTGTAATATTCACCACGCTGATGGACAATAAAACTTCGCGAATGATTGACATTGTTACTGAATTATGTATAATTGCATGTGGCGCCATCGTCTAGTACGGCCTAGGACGTCGCCCTCTCAAGGCGAAGATCACGGGTTCAAATCCCGTTGGCGCTATTATATTTGGGACATCTTTTGCTTGACAGATTTCGACTTTTAAGTATAATAAACTTATACTACTTGTGGCTCAAGGAGGATTGATGGATAAAGAAGATAAGATCGACAGCATAATTGGTAAAAGTACGACGATAAACGGAGATATTAAGATCAATGGGTCGATCAAGGTCGACGGCAAAGTGGAGGGCAATGTCACCAGCAAGGAAAGTGCCCTCATCGGCAAGGATTCAACAGTTAAAGGTAATATCAGCTGTCGGTCCGCAATCATCGGTGGCAAAATCCAGGGCAATATCAACGCCCAGGAGATCATCGAATTCCAGGGCGGCGCACAAATGTACGGTGATGTTGTCTGCAAAGGCTTGATTGTTCAAAAAGGTGTATTCTTTGAAGGCAATTGCAGAATGTCACAAGAAACAAAGGAAAAGCAATAGATGCTTCTTAAATTTTACGGCACCCGCGGTTCGGTCCCAGTATCGAATAAAGAAACCAAGAATCACGGTGGAAACACAACGTGCCTGCATATTGAAGCTGCTTCAGGAGATACTATCATCGTCGATGCAGGAACCGGGATCCGGGAACTGGGTAAATCACTGATCGTACATCGGAAGAACAAAATCAACCTGGTATTCAGCCATTATCACTGGGACCATATTCAAGGCTTCCCGTTTTTCGGCCCGATTTTCCGGAAAGAAACCGAACTGCATATCTTTGGCCCGGCTGACGAAGTCGTTGCCGAGAAGGCACTATCCTATCAGATGACCATGCCTTACTTCCCCACTAATCTGTCAAAACTCCCAGCAAAGATAGTCTTCCATGACCTAAAGAAAAAGCTCGATATCGGCAGCATCAAAATAGAGACGATCGTCAACAATCACCCTAATCATACGCGCGGGTTCAAATTCATTGAAGGCAAAAAGAGTTTCGCTTTTCTGACCGATAACGAAATACGCGCTCAAAACGGCAAGACTTCATATAAGGAATTTGTCGAGTTTATTAGAAACACCACCCTCGTAGTGCACGATGCGCAATACACTGATGAAGTATATAAGACGAGAATAGGCTGGGGACATTCCACCTACCGACAAGTTGCAGAACTCGTACAAGAGGCCGGGGTAAAAGAATTCATGGTCACACATCACGATCATTTCAGCAGTGACAAATTTATTGAGAAAAATATCAAAGACGTAAGAAAAAAATTTCCAAAACTCAAGATCGAAGCCGCGGCTGATGGAAAATCCCGACGGTTTTAAGCATTACAGATTTGTCCGAGAAAAAAACCCGTAAAGAAAAATGAAGCCGAGAGTCATGATTATCCGAGCCGCAGGGACAAATTGCGACGTCGAAACGCAATATGCCTTTGAGCTAGCGGGCGCGCAAGCGGAAAGAGTATATATTGATGAAGTCAAGCAGAAGAATATCCTCGAATATCAAATCATCGCCCTCCCGGGCGGATTCACCTACGGCGATGATATTGCTGCGGGAAAGATTCTTGCCAATGAAATAAAATACAAACTACACGACGAGTTCCAGCAATTCATTGAAAAAGAGAATCTGATCATTGGAATATGTAACGGGTTTCAGGTTCTTGTAAAGTGCGGCATCCTACCGGCTTTTGAGAAGTATTTTGAGAGCCAAACAGTAAGCCTGATCGGTAATGATTCTGAACGCTTCGAAGACCGCTGGGTATATCTGAAAGTTCAAAGCGACCGCTCTGTGTTTACGAATAACTTTAAGAGCATAATCACATTACCGGTAGCTCATACCGAGGGACGGTTTGCGGTGAAAGACGATGCAGTACTCCAGAAAATTCAGGACCTCATCGTGTTTCAATACGTTAACGAAGAAGGCAAGGACGCCGGATATCCCCATAACCCTAATGGTTCGATCATGAATATTGCGGGGATAACAGACAAAACCGGGAGGATACTGGGACTCATGCCGCATCCTGAAAGGTTCTTTTCATACATCCAACATCCAAACCACACACGCGAAAACATTCCAGAAAAAGGTGATGGTTTCTACATATTCAAGAATGCAGTCGACTACTTCAAATCCTAAATCCAGAAGAGAAATTCCAGCACATACGAATAATCATACCCAAATCCTGTTGCCGCGTTTGGAACATTCGGATTTGGGAATTAGTATTTGTTTCGTATTTCGCGCCTCGGGTTTAGAATTTCCCGAACTACGTGAGGGTTTGTGTCTGACTACATAGTGAACCATCCCATACTGGAATTCAGACGAGGTAAAAAGGTGAAATTTCACTTTGAAGGAAAAGAGCTTGAGGGATACGCGAACCAGCCCGTTGCCGCCGCGCTTCATGCCGCAGGGATACGGGTGCTGTCCTATTCAGAAAAACATAACCGGCCGCGCGGCTTCTTTTGCGCCGTTGGCAAGTGCTCATCCTGTCTCATGGAGGTCGACGGCCGGCCCAATGTAATGGTCTGCATGGAGCCCTTACGTGCCGGAATGAAGGTGCGTAGACAAAGTGGCAAACGTGATAACCGATGAACGATAGCAGATATCAAACCCCGGATAAGCAATGTGAAATATGCGTTGTCGGCGGTGGGCCAGCCGGGCTGCAAGCCGCGATCGTGGCAAAAGAACTGGGCAGCAATGTCGTAATCGTTGATGATAATCCTGTTCTGGGTGGCCAGTTGATCAAGCAGACCCACAAATTCTTCGGTTCAAAACTCCATTATTGCGGAGTGCGCGGCATTGATATCGCGACGATCCTGAGCGACCGGGTTAAAGCTCTGGACATCGAAGTGATCAATGACGCCACTGTTGTCGGGTATTACGACAATGACACCCTGGGCATACTAAGATTTGATAATCTATTCTCCCTTAAAGCCGAACGCTACATCTTTGCGACCGGTGCAAGCGAGAATATGCTGGCATTCGAAAATGCTGATCTTCCTGGTGTGTATGGTGCCGGCGCAGTACAGACGATGATGAACGTGTACGGCGTAGTGCCGGGCAAACGTGCATTGGTTATCGGCTCGGGCAACATCGGTTTGATCGTGCCGTATCAGTTACTGCAGGCCGGGGTCGCGGTTGCCGCCATTGTTGAAATCATGGATAAGGTTGGAGGATACCATGTCCATGCCGCAAAGATCAAGAGAGCAGGGGTTCCAATCTATTTAAAGCATACCATCATCGAAGCTCAAGGTAAAAATAGCGTTGAAGCTGCAGTCATTTCCAAGGTCGGCGATGATTACACCTGCCTTTTGGGTACGGAAAAGACTATTGAGTGCGACATGATACTCATTGCCATTGGACTTTCACCGCTGTGCGATTTACTCTATCATGCAGGCTGCAGAATTGACTATATCTCTGACTTGGGCGGCAATGTTCCTTACCACGATGAAAGCATGATGAGCTCAAAAACAAATATCTTTGTGTGCGGAGACCTCGCATGTATTGAAGAAGCATCAACCGCGATGCTCGAAGGCAGAATCGCTGGCGCGCGGGCTTTCGAGAGCTTACACGGGAAGAAAGACGAAGCCCAGATAGTCGCCAAAAACGCGCAAAAGGAGCTGGATATCATACGCACCTCGCCGTTTGAAGAAAGAATCGTCTACGGCAAGCAAAGGTTAGCTTCAGCTATATAACACATTCACTTCTGATTTTACATGATAATCGAAACTTTTCACATCATGGATATAAAGAGATTCAATGAAACGATTAGCTTTTTTAACGGTTTTAGGAAACGTAACCTTATGTTTTGCAGATATTCCGCTGTAAGGCTGTTTCTGAATCCGCTATACATATGAAAACCTAACGACCCCCGAAATGGCACAATTTAAGATATCCTACTGACAAGAGGAACTGAATTTACCAATTGGTTCTCCCCTTGACTTGGCTTCAGTTTTAATTATCATATTAGAAAGCTGATTACAGAGATATTAAGGCAGATTCCGGTGATATTATTCACCCGATCCCTGTAATCTTTTCTTTCATCTCCGTAATCAACGCAACAACGTTACGAAGGAAGGAGGAGTATGGCAAAAGAAGATAGAGAAAAAGTACTCTCACTGGCAATCACCCAAATCGAAAAACAGTTCGGCAAGGGCTCAGTCATGCGTCTGGGCGACAAGTCAACCCGGTCCGATGTTGCTGTCATACCAACCGGTTCCTTGGGACTGGACTATGCACTGGGTATTGGCGGTTTACCCAGAGGCAGGGTGGTCGAAATCTACGGCCCCGAAGCAAGCGGTAAAACAACGCTGGCGCTCGAAGCCATTGCGCAGGCGCAAAAACTCGGGGGGAATGCAATTTTTGTTGATGCCGAACATGCTTTTGATCCAACATATGCTGAAGCACTGGGGATAAACCTTAATGAGCTACTCATTTCTCAGCCCGACACCGGCGAGCAGGCACTGGAAATCGCCGAAATCCTCACGCGCTCGGGCGGTGTGGACATCGTAGTTGTTGATTCGGTTGCCGCTTTAGTACCCAAGGCCGAAATCGCCGGAGAAATGGGTGAAATGCAGATCGGGCTCATCGCCCGATTGATGTCCCAGGCGTTGAGAAAACTTACTGCCGTTATCAGCAAATCCCAAACGTGTGCTGTTTTTATCAACCAAATACGGCACAAGATCGGCGTCATGTTCGGTTCCCCGGAAACCACGCCGGGCGGCCTCGCCCTGAAATTCCATTCAACCGTACGCATCGATATTCGAAGGATTGCCTCAATAAAAAAGGGAGATGTCGCTGTCGGTAACAGAACAAAGGTCAAAGTAGTCAAGAATAAACTGGCACCGCCGTTCAGAATAGCCGAGTTTGATATCATTTACGGAGAAGGGATTTCCAAATATGGCGAGCTCGTGGACATCGGGGTCGAACACAACATCCTGCAGAAAGCAGGAACCTGGTACTCTTTTGGCGAAGAGCGCATTGGACAGGGGCGAGACGCGGCAATAGAATTTCTTAAAACCAACCAGGATATAGCAAAGAACGTTGAGCACACGCTCCGCGAAGAGATGTTCGGCAAGTCAAAAGCAAGTGAAGATAAGCAAGATAGAACCGCAAAAGAAAAATAAAAAACGCTCGACAATATATATCAATGGTGATTTCGCGTTCGGTTTGTCAAATGAAATCCTTCTTAAATTCGACCTTCATGAAGGCGACCCTATCGATGAGGATATAATACAAAATGTACTCCTTGGACAGGAAAAACAAAGAATCCGCGAGCGGGCTCTCAGAATCTTGGCATACCGGAAACGCTCGGTTGAAGAATTGAAAACCCGGCTCATGAAAATCGGATTTGATAAAGACCTGGTAAGAGAAATTATTGAGGAGTTTGTCAGGGACAGTGTATTGAACGACGATGATTTTACCGAAGCCTTTATCGCTGATTACACTAACCTGAAACCAAAGGGCAATATATTCATCAGCCGTGAGTTAGCGAAAAAAGGAATTTCGAAAGAGGCAATACAAAACGCACTCCGCATGCGGGACGAAGATCAAATCGTGAAAGACTTCCTGCAAAAGAAGCTATCGCATTTCAACCTAAAAAACCCAAAGGACCGCCAGAAAATCCTGCGCCGTCTTTTGTCCCGCGGGTTTACGCCTCGCCTTGTATATGGTTTGCTGGACAGCCATGAAAAGTGATCAGCTGCGCAAAAGTTTCCTGAAGTTTTTCAAAGGGAAAGACCACACCATTGTGCCGTCGATGTCCTTGATTCCGAAGGATGATCCAAGCCTTTTGTTCACCAGCGCCGGCATGGTCCAGTTCAAGCCCATGTGGACGGGCGCCGTGCCTTTATCTTACCGCCGCGCCGCGAGTATACAGAAGTGTCTACGAACTTCGGACCTGGACAATGTTGGTCGAACCCGGCGTCATCTTACATTTTTCGAAATGCTTGGCAATTTTTCTTTTGGTGACTATTTCAAAGAAGAAGCAATAGTCTGGGCCTGGGAATATCTCACTGAAGTCCTCGGGATCGATAGAACGAAGCTGTACGTTTCTGTCTATACCGACGATGACGAGGCGTATGAAATCTGGCATAGGAAGATTGGATTAAAGAAAGAGATCATCTTCAGGCTCGGCGCAGAGCATAATTTCTGGGGCCCGGCTGGTAATTCAGGACCATGCGGACCGTGTTCTGAGATCTTTTATGACCTGGGGGAAGAATTCTCATGCGGGGCAAAGACATGTGCTCCAGGATGTGACTGTGACCGCTTTCCTGAGATCTGGAATCTAGTCTTTCCTCAGTTCAACCAGACCGTTTCTGGCGAAAGACTACCATTGAAAAATCGGGGCGTCGATACAGGTATGGGTTTTGAGAGACTCGTCTCGGTTCTTCAGAAAAAGGATTCGAACTTCCATACTGACCTGTTCTTACCAATCATCGAGGAGGTGACGAAACATCACAAGATAAAATACGGCACTAATGCCAAGACCGATGTCCCGGTGAATGTGCTTGCCGATCATACGCGTGCCCTGGTGTTTGCGATCGGGGATGGAATCATACCATCAAACGAAGAACGCGGTTATGTACTACGCAGACTATTACGCAGAGCCGTACGTCTCTGTCGGAACCTCGGGATCGAAGAAGCTTTTCTATACCGGCTAGTACCCAAGATCGTTGATATCTATCAAAATGCCTACTCAGACCTGACCGAACGAAGGGAAGAGATCACCCTGGTAATCAAATCAGAAGAGGAGCGATTCCTCGCAACGCTCGAGAAAGGCCTAATACAACTGGAGGGAATATTCAAATCCAAAAAAACCATATCGGGTGAAGATGCTTTTAGACTATACGACACCTATGGTTTCCCGGTTGAATTGACCACGGAAATTGCGGAAGAAAGAAAGGTGGCGGTTGATGAAAAAGGTTTCTTGGAGATGCTCCAGGCAGCTAGAGAAATATCTAAGGCTAAAGCAAAATTCATACCCAAGGGTGAATGGAGGGTAATAAAAGAGGGTGTTGGCTCATTTGTTGGCCATGACACTTTTGAGGTGGATACAAAAATCCTAAGGTACAATCAACAAGACCACAATGTGGAATTGGTTCTAGAGAATACGCCGTTCTATGCAGAGGCGGGTGGTCAGGTAGGTGAGCAGGGCCGGATAACTGGTAAAGACTGCAAATTGAATGTTCTCGATACCTACTGGTATCAGGGTATGATCGTCTGCCACTGTAAGCTTGTCTCGGACAAAGTAACGCAAGGCACGGTACGTGCCGTGGTCGATATAGAGAACCGCAAAGAGAGCGCCCGGGCTCATACCGCGACCCATCTCTTACATACCGCCCTGCGCAAAACCCTGGGTGAGCATGCCCGTCAGGAAGGTTCTTTTGTTGAAGCCGGGCGGTTTCGCTTTGACTTCACCCATTTCAAGCCGCTCAGTAACGACGAAATCGAGGCAATTGAGAATCTGGTCAACGAGAAAATCCTCGCCGCGCTCCCCGTTGAGAAGTTCTATACCAGCCTCGACGAAGCAAAGAAAATTGGCGCAATGGCCATCTTCGGCGAGAAGTACGGAGACCGGGTAAGGGTGGTGAAAATCGACACCTTCTCAATCGAACTCTGCGGCGGCATACATCTCGACAATACTGGTGAAATCGGGTTCTTCAAGATCACCTCACAGGAATCCGCGGCGGCCGGGATAAGACGCATCGAGGCTGCCGTCGGGATGAATCTATTTACAGATTTACGGAAGCATTATTCAATCATCCAAGAACTAACCCATGTCTTTGGTGCGGATAAGGACCTGATCAAAAAAGTGCATGAATTCCAGAAAAAAGCGAAAGATCTGGAAAAGGTAAATCAGGAAAATTCATTACGCCTGGCCCAGATCGAGGCGAAAGAACTACTCGCCGAAATAAAGAAAGAGAAACGCACGTTCATCAGCCACCGCTTTGAGAATTACCCGATAGACACTTTGCGCGCCATTGCCGATTTTGTGCGCGAACATGCAAAGGATTCAATAGGCTTACTTTACCAGGAAACTGAAAGTAAGATAACATATCTGCTCTTTGTCGGCCCCAATATGGTAAAGAGATATCCGGCGGATAAGCTGATTAGAGAAATCTCTAATGTCCTTGGCGGCGGGGGCGGGGGAAGACCGCATCTCGCCGAAGGCGGGGGAGGGAATCCTAAGAAAGTCGCTGATGCGATAGCCTTTTTGCAGAAGACCATTAAGCCCTAGATTACAGAATACGGCAGCAAGCTACACGGACATTCATTTCATTGACACCTTGAGCATAAACAATATACTGTATGCTAAACAAGTGCTCGATATGACCAAAATACGCAGCGGTCCAGGATTGGGACACCCAACCACAAACGAACACAGAACGATTTCTTGGCATGCTAAATTAGCCTCAATATGGATTATTCCCTTATGTCTCGTCTTCATCTTTGGTATCTTGCTGGCAACCAGGCAGATAAGCGATCCAGATATAGGGTTTCATCTGCGCGGTGGTCAGTGGATGATCGAAAACATGAAATTCCACTCTCACGATGTTTTCACCTACACGGTAAACGGAAACGATTATGTTGCTATGTACTGGTTGTACCAGATTATCCTATATGGAATATTCTATTTTTCCGGCTATATAGGGTTGACGCTGTTCAACGTTCTGCTGATCGCTTTCGTTTTATTTCTTATCCTTCGGAGAATGAAATCAGCCCGCGTGCCCGTATGGCTTGGCACGCTCGCCCTTTTCGCCACCATCCTTGCCATTGAATTCAGATTCCTTTACCGTCCTGAAGTCATCACGTGGTGCCTGCTGCTGTTAACACTGATTCTGTTTGATCAGTACTATTACCGGCGCAGAAATTACCTTTATCTGTTACCATTGATACAATTGATCTGGACCAACTTTCATGGTTTGTTTATTCTGGGCTGGCTCGTTGCTGGCGCATATTGTATCAGCATCTGGATTGACCGCAAATCCCTTGATAGAAAATCTCTCAAATGGTCTTTGGGTTCGGTTGCCGCGTCCTTCTTCAATCCGTACTTTCTGAAGGGAATTGCTTTTCCATTCTATCTATTCACACGCTTGCAAAGCTCCAACATCTTCAAACCGATGATCAGTGAATTCCAGTCGCCCTGGACAATCAAGACTATGGGCGCTGGCTCTCTGTTCCTTACGGCACCCCTTCATTGGTATTATTTGATCAGCATAGTAAGTATCTTATTGCTTTTTATCACCTACAGAAGACGCCGCCCCCATGAATTCATACTCTGGGCTATGTTCTTTTATTTATCGGCTTCAGTTGTACGTAACGTGCCGCTTTTCGTGATCGTCGCCATTCAGATCGCAGCGGTCTCGGCAAAAGACATTATTCAATGGGCGGGCCCAAGAATAAAACGCCATCGATTGTGGACCAACATTACCCATATGGTTCCGGTTGTTTTCTCAGCACTCATCATATTGCTTGGATTACGTATCGTCACCAATGCCTATTATCTTGATGACAACCGGGCAATTAATTTTGGCGCCGGACTAGATGGCTCTGCTCATCCTGTTGGTGCCGCTGATTTTCTTAAGAAAAACGGACTAGACGGAAGACTGCTGAACGATTTGAACAGCGGCAGCTGGCTCATCTGGCAGATTTCTCAACCTGTTTTCATAGACGGAAGGCTGGAAGTAATGAAAGAAGCTTTCTTCCACGAATATCTCAGAAGTTTTGCCGATAACGGTCTAAAGAACATGATAAACAAGTACCACCCGCGACTCATCGTATTCGATCATGCCGCAGTCCTGAATTGGCGCCGCCAACTCATTGATCTCGCCGGCTGGCATATATTATACCTGGACGACAAATCCGTAATCTATGCTCATGAGAGCTATGCCCCGTCGCGAATACACCTTAGGTTTCCCGAATTGCTCACGCAACGGGGAATCGATACAACAATTACCGATGCCGAAGTCTGGAGTATATTGCAGAAGAAATCTGAATCTAAACTCACCATCTTCTTGGAGGGTTTCACAAAAAGGCGCAATTACAGTGATCTTCTGCCCATGAATCTTGCGCTGTTTGCATACGAGATCGGTGAATACTGTGCCGCAGAACAATTATTCCTTGACTTAATGAGGAATTCTGTTTATTATTCATACGAAGTACATTTCAACCTGGGCGCGGTGTATTTTCGCCGCGGTGACTACGAAAAGGCGTTATATTGTTATAACCGTGTGCTTCAATTGGATCGAGACAATTCTTACGCAAAGAGATATATCAATAGCCTAAGACGTCTCATCCGGGAGCATGATTAGGGATGTTGGAATTTGTACTGGCTCTTTGTCCGAAAACTAAAAAGGAGGTAAGATGAAGAAGCTGCTATTAGTAGTAGCCATCCTTGTCCTGGTGTCGACCATGGAGGCAAAGGTGTCGAAATGGAGGAGATCGACCCTGGATATTGAACCGAGATTCAGTTTCTATACCGACTTCGACGATACCCAGTTCGGATTGGGCGGCGATATAATTTTCAATCCGTTTAAACGCATTGGAGTCCGGGTAGAATTTGCCGAGCTGCTGTTCAACGGAGGAACGTTATTCTTCTTAAACCATGCGATTTTGAAAACCATGCCCAAACTCGATGTACTCATTTACATGCCCGGCCGTCAAATGCAGCCTTACATTCACACGGGCTTTGGCATCGTAACTGGTGATGGCGCCACTTATCTAATATTCGGTGGGGGTTTAGGCGTTGATTATTATGTCAACAGAAAAATGGCTTTTAATTTCGAACCCGGCCTGTATTTTCGGCATGCCTCGAACGGAGCGAGTGAGTCGGATCTCCTGCTTCGTCTATCAGCCGGCGTGAAGTTCACTGTCTTGCCTTAAAGCGACCTAGCGTATAAGAACAAGAGCTCTGATCATTTTTAGGTAGGTATCAGGGTTTTAACAGAGGCCTTAAGAGCAAATGAGGAATGCTTGAAATAGAATGTTATATATGTAGAATAATACAAAAGAGGAGGTGATCGATGAAAAAGACTTTCATCATATTGTTGATCCTCTGTGCAGTTATCACCGGTCAAGCACAGACGCGAAGAACTGCAAAGAGGCCGCTAATCGAACTTGGACCAAAAGCGAGTTTGTATCTTGGCAGTCTGCGTTTCGGGATTGGTGCCGAATTGTTGGTCAACCCCCTGAGGAATCTAGGCTTGCGCTTCGACCTTGCTGAGCTGAGCTTTGGCGAGGGCGATACACGTTTTGCATTCAACCTGCGCGATATTTCCATGGATGGGCTTTTATACATTCCGATGGAGGGTATTAAGCCTTACGCATTTGTCGGCTTCGGTCTTGCGGCCAACGAGGATAGAACTAATGTAGAATTTCGTAGCGGCTTAGGGTTCAACTATTCGGTCACCCGCAGCACCGATCTATTTGTTGAACCGGGCGCGATTATCACTTATAACAGCTACGCAGAGGGAGACACCGATATCTGGTTTCGTCTATCTGTGGGAGGAAGATTCGGCTTGATAAGATGATCGAAGAAACGGTTATCTCAAGAGCAATAATTGAATCCTACATACATGATCTTCTCGATGCGATCCAGAGTGACGTGATAATCGGCGGCGCAGGGCCATCCGGTCTCTGCGCCAGTTATTACCTGGCAAAACAAGGGCACAAAGTAACACTGTTCGAACGGGCGCTGAAGCTTGGAGGCGGTATGCCCGGCGGCGGTATTATGTTCAACCGTATTGTCGTACAAGAGACGGCACGGGGGATTCTCGATGAATTCGCTATCCGTTATAAAGAATACAAACCCGGCTACTACGTTGCTAACTCACTCGAAGCCACGGCCGCGCTTACTGACAAAGCCATCAAGGCCGGCGCGAAAATATTCAATCTCATCACGATCGAGGATGTGGTAGTGCGCGAGCGGGTTATTTCCGGCGTGGTGATCAACTGGTCGAGCGTTGAGATGGCAAAACTTCATATTGACCCTATTTCTTTTGAATCAAAAGTCGTTATCGATGCAACCGGGCACCCAAGTGAAATCGCCCGCATTGTCGAAAGAAAAAATGGCGGCACTCTGCTCACACCCTCAGGCAAGATCGAAGGCGAAAAGTCAATGTGGGCAGAAGTTGCCGAGCAGTTCACCGTTGAAAACACCAAAGAGATTTTCCCGAACCTCTATGTTTGTGGCATGGCAGCCAACGCCGTGTTTGGTGGACCAAGGATGGGACCAATTTTTGGGGGCATGCTGATCTCTGGAATGAAAGTGGCAGAACTCGTTATGAAGAAAATCTAGTTTCTGAAAACCGCGTTCTTTTGATCAACCCCGGTTTAATTCCACAAAAATCTAAACGAGCGCTAAGCAATTACCGAAGTAATTTGCGCTTGTTTTCCCGCAATGCACGTTTGTTTCTGGTCGGCACGTTCTTTTTGGGCATGGGTTTTTCTGGCTTCATGCTCCTTTTCAATCTCTACCTTAAAGACATAGGATTCCCCGAAAGCAATATCGGCAATATCATTTCGGCAACGACGCTAGGTATGGTGATAATGGCGATACCCGCATCGTTCTTACTGCGCAGGTTCGCCATCAAACCAATTCTCCTGCTCTCCACGCCGGTTGCGGTTTTCTCTTACTTCATCCAGGTTACTTCGGTTCAGTATGGCATAATAATCGCCAGCGGCTTTGCCGCGGGAATGGCCGCAGTATTTTCGCGGGTCGCCGCCGCGCCTTTTTTTATGCGCAACAGCACACCCAGGGAAAGACCATACCTGTTCAGCATGCAATTTGCCCTTATGCTTTTTGCCGGCGTGATAGGCAATACACTCAGCGGTTTTCTCCCCGGGATCATTGAAAAAACAGGGCTGGTATCTTACATGACCTACCGCTATACATTACTGATCTTCAGTGTCCTGGTCCTCGCCGCGGTCATACCGTTCTCTCTCATCAAGCAAAAACCCCCGCGCTATACCACCAAATTGAAGATACGATCAAGCCGTATGATCGCCAATCTTTTCTTACCCAATCTGATAGTGGGGGTCGGAGCCGGGTTGAGTATACCTTTTATGAATCTGTATTTCAGTGATGTTTTCAATACGCCAGCCCACATGATCGGGATATTCTACAGCTTGCAGCAGGTGTTAATGATCATCGGGCTGCTCGTCGCGCCGGTTATCGCCGAGCGCATCGGGAAAATCCGCACCGTGGTAATATCACAGATGATCTCCATCCCGTTCTTGGTAATCCTCGGCACGACGCAACATCTGATCCTTGCTGTTGCAGGTTTTCTGGCCCGTGCTGCATTTATGAACATGGCTCAACCACTTTACATCAATTTTGCTATGGAGAAAGTGCACCATGAGGACCAGCCATTGACCAATGCCCTTCTTACCATTGCATTTACGGCCGGGTGGGGTGTTAGCGCCAATTTCGGCGGCTATCTGATCGAACATTTCGGCTATACTCATCCTTTTATTGCCACCAGTGTATTCTACCTGATATCCACCGCGATAACGTTTTGTTTGTTCGGGAATACGGATTAATGAAAGAGGCTACCCTTCTCATAACTATCCATTAATCTGAACCCCATTACATCACAGACCCCTATGCTAGTCCGGCGGAAAATCAACCGCCCCGAAAAGTAACCTGTCCTCTTCTTGACTCAGCTTAAAACGAAGGTATAATAGTATCATGAAAGATGTCGACGTCAGACTTTTTGAAAAGCGAATAAGGCTGCGTAAGTTAAAGCCGGAAGATTATGAAACCGTGGCAGGACTGCAGAAGAAGTGCTTCCCCGGCATGAAGACCTGGACCCGCGAACAATACGATAGCCTCATCCACGTCTTCCCAGAAGGCCAGCTAGGCATTGTGCTCAACAAAAGGGTTATTGCTTCTTGCTGCAGCCTGGTTGTAGATTTCGACGAATACCATGAAACACACACCTGGCGCGATATCACAGGAAAAGGCTATGCCACAACCCACGACCCACATGGGGACACGCTCTATGGCATAGAAATCATGGTTGACCCGGAATACCGCGGTTACAAGTTGAGCCGCAGAATGTACAACGAACGCAAGAAGCTTGCGCGCAAGCTCAACTTAAGAAGAATTGTGCTAGGGGGTCGCATCCCCGGCTACCACAAATACGCTGATAAAATGCCCGCCAGGAAATATGTAGAAAAAGTCCTAGAAAAAGTAATCTACGATCCAGTTCTTACTGCCCAGATCGCGAATGGGTTCGTATTGAAAAGGCTTATCCCTGATTACCTGCCTGGTGATAACGAGTCGAAGGGCTATGCTACATTTCTCGAATGGACAAATATCGACTATGTACCCGGACCGGAAAGCGCGCTTGCGCCTCTGTATGCCCGGGTATGCGCAGTACAATATATGATGCGTATGATTAAGAACTTCGATGATTTTGCTGAACACTGTACTTATTTTGTCGACGTGGCTTCTGACTACAAGTGTGATTTCATAGTTTTCCCGGAGATGTTCACCACGCAACTCCTGTCTTTCCTGAAAATCAAACGTCCAGCAAAGGCCATGCGCGCGCTTTCTGAATTCACCCCACGCTACCTTGATCTCTTCACCAAGCTCGCGATCAAGCACAATATTAACATAATTGGCGGTTCTCACTTCGCAATTGAAGATGACGGATTATACAATATTTCATTCTTGTTCCGACGGGACGGCACGATCGGCAAGCAATACAAGATTCATATCACCCCTAGTGAACGCCGGTGGTGGGGCGTCAAACCAGGGAGCAAGGTTGAGGTTTTCGACACCGACAAAGGGAAAATCGCCATTCTCGTTTGTTACGACATTGAATTTCCAGAACTCGCCCGCATTGCTGTACGTAAAGGCGCAAACATGATATTCGTTCCGTTCAATACTGATGAACGGCGTGCCTATTTAAGAATAAGCTACTGCGCGCATGCGCGCTGCATTGAGAACGGGATATACGTGATAATTGCCGGCTGTGTAGGCAATCTGCCAACCGTTCAAAATCTTGATATTCATTATGCGCAATCAGCCATTCTCACGCCGAGCGATATACCGTTTCAGCGGGATGGTATAGCAGCAGAGTGTGCACCGAATATCGAGACCATGATTTTCCAGGATCTTGATCTGAGATTACTGAAGACGCACCGGTCAGATGGAAGTGTTTTGACCTGGCACGACCGACGCTCTGATTTATATCAGATCAGTTACAAAGAAGAAGAAAAAGACGACGTTTTTTAAGGGGACAGGCTACTTTTTAAATAATCTATAACATTCCTAGAAGTTACTTGTCGTCCAAGTAACTTTGGGCAATCAAAAAAGTAGCCTGTCCCCTTAAAAAAAAAGACCCGGCAGCGACCTACTCTCCCATGCCGTCACCAGCATAGTACCATCGGCCCTGATGGGCTTAACTTCTCTGTTCGGAATGGGTAGAGGTG